>SYDZ01000017.1 GCA_005801025.1 Actinomycetota bacterium | reverse complement strand
CTGCAAGAGCGCCTCGCTAAGTTGTCGGGCGGCGTTGCAGTCCTCAAGGTTGGTGCAGCCACTGAAGTCGAGTTGAAAGAAAAGAAGCATCGCATTGAAGACGCAGTCAGTACCACGAAAGCTGCGATTGAAGAAGGCGTCGTACCTGGCGGCGGAGTTGCGTTGCTTCGTTCACAGGCTGCCGTGATTGCTTGTGTTGCATCGCTTTCGGGTGATGAAGCCACTGGTGCCCGCCTGGTTGCCAAGGCTCTTGAAGCTCCTCTCAAGCAGATCGCCGAGAACGCTGGTATGGAGGGTGGAGTCGTCGTCGAGCGAGTTCGCAACCTGACCGGTTCAAACGGTCTTAATGCTGCAACTGGCGAATATGTTGACCTCGTCGCAATCGGTGTTATTGACGCTGCCAAGGTCACTCGTTCAGCACTGCAGAACGCCGCATCCATTGCTGCCTTGTTCCTCACGACCGAGTGTGTTATCGCTGACAAGCCTGAGAAGGATGACCACGCCGCTCACGGCGGTGGCATGGAAGATTACTAATTCATCTCAAGAGGTGAACCAAGTGAACCAAGAAGTTGCTCGGAGCCCCAAGGAAACTTGGGGCTCTGTCGCGCTCGTGACATGTACCGAGGCACTTGGTTTTGATTACGACATGCAACTACTGCTTGCGGCTGTCACTGCTCAAGGTCTTTTGGTGGAGGAAGTGTCTTGGGATGATGAGACCATTGATTGGTCATCATTTGATCTTGTTGTGATTCGTAGCACTTGGGATTATCACCGTCGCTATGAGGGCTTCATGAAATGGGTGACTGATGTTTCTTCAGTGACTACATTGCGTAATTCCCAGGAAGTGATTCAATGGAATACGGATAAGCACTACTTGAGTGAGATTGAAAGATCTGGCTTGCCCGTAGTGGCGACTGCTTTTGCCAACTCATCTGCTGACGATTGGTTAGTCGAGTTGGAGAGGCTGATACTTCTCGGTGATGTCGTCGTTAAGCCAACGATTAGCGCGGGGAGCAATGACACTGAGCGACATTCTTCAATTGAATCTGCCTCAGTTCATATCTCTAGTTTACTGAATGCTGGCCGTGCCGTGATGTTGCAGCCTTACGTTATCGATATTGAGAGTGAAGATGAAACGGGTTTAGTGTTTCTTGATGGTGTCTATTCGCATGCATTCGCTAAGGGAGCGTTGTTAGCCTCAGAAAAAAATATGTCCGGTGGTCTCTATGCCGAAGAACGTATTGCCACGCGCGAAGCCACAAGTGAGCAACTGCTCATTGGGGAAAGAACAATTAACTGGTTGATTCAGCGCTTCGGAAAATTGTTGTATGCCCGTGTTGATCTTGTTCCAGGTTTTGCAGGGCCGACGATTCTGGAAATTGAACTCACCGAGCCATCGCTGTATTTGGCGTTACATCCAACGGCGGCGGAACAATTAGCAAAGAACATATTCAGCGAGATGTCCACGGACCATCGTTTGTAAAGAAAAGCCCTCGAGGCATCAGAGATCGCCAACCTTGCGTGCGCCGATCAGTTGCCACGAACCGTAGCCTTTGCCCTGTGGCTCGCAAACGTACTGACCAAATGCTTATCGTCAAGATTGGTAAAGATGCGCAGCGTCGCGCTCCTGATGACTTGGTCGTTGAAGAACCGATGTCCATTCAGCTAGACGGCCATCTAGTGGCGACGACGATGCGCACACCTGGTCACGATTATGAATTAGCCGTCGGTTTTTGTCATGCCGACGGTCTGTTGGCAGGAGCACCAATACTCTCCGTGCGTTACTGCGCTAACGGGTCGGCCGTTGAGAGTGAGTTCAACATCGTGACCGTGGAGACTGGTGGTTTGGCGCCCGTACCAGCACCACGACTCGGAATGACATCATCAAGTTGTGGTCTGTGCGGTTCACAATCGCTCGATGAATTAACTGAACGCTTGTCTCCCTTGTCGGGTGCCCCTTTGGTTGTTTTTGAATCTGAATTAATTTTACAAATTCCTCAGCGTGCGCAATCTTCACAGCAATTATTTGCGTTGACTGGGGCTGTGCATGCCGCTGCGACTTTTGACAGTGAGGGAAATATTCTTCTCGTTCGTGAGGATGTTGGGCGCCATAACGCGGTGGACAAGGTGGTCGGCAATCTTTTGCTTGATGGCCAGATGCCCGCTCACTCTCTTGGGCTTTTTGTTTCTGGCCGAGCCAGTTTTGAGATGGTTCAAAAAGCATGGGCAGCCGGCTTTGGAACCTTGGTCTCGGTGAGTGCGCCGACGTCGCTTGCCGTACAGACCGCTCGGCGTGCCGGTATCTCGTTATATGGCTTTGTGCGAGATGGCTCAGCTGTCCGCTATAGCCCCGCCTGAGTTCGCAGGTAGGGTTTTGTCTATGAGTGATCACGCCCAAACCTCCGTACCTGGCCCCGCAGAAGATGGCTCTATGAGCCCCAGCGTCGGATTGTGCGTTATCCACCTTTTCGTCAAGCCGACACCAATGTTTGACGCTGAAGATTTAATTGCTGCGGTGACGCAAGCGCAGGTGGAGGGTCTGCAGGTCATCTGTGTCTCCATGCTCGGTCATAAAGCCGATGCAGCGATCATGGCCTTAACTAAAGATTGGCGTTTACTGCGCAAGTTACAAACTGCCATCCAAAATGCGGGACTTGATGTCGTTGATAGTTATGTGTCGATGACTGAAGTAAGTGAATACGCCGCAGGTATGCCGGAGGCGATGCTGGCTCCGCGTCTCTACCCGCAACTTCCGCCCGAAGGAAAATTGGCTTGGTGTTTTTATCCAATGAGCAAGAGTCGTGTTCAGGATGCGAACTGGTTTACTTTGCCCTTTGAACGTCGCAAAGAATTGATGCACGAACATGGCACGAGTGGACGAAAATTCGCAGGACGTATTGTCCAATTGATTACAGGTTCGGCGGGTGTGGACGATTTTGAATGGGGTGTGACTTTATTTGCCAATCGTCCCGACGACCTCAAAGAAGTTGTCTACACAATGCGTTTTGACGAGGCATCCGCTGTTTATGCAGAATTCGGTACCTTCTATGTCGGGACCGTGACCGAGGTCGGCGAATTAGCCAGCCTTTTATAGATCCTCACTTCGTTACGGAGCACTCATCACGTCAAGGGGGCCTTTGTAGGCGCTCAGACCATTGTTGCCAAAACTAAATGTGAGAAATTTGGCCCGAGAAGGATCGCCGTTTGGATCAAGATCAAGTTGCCCCGTTGATCCGTTGTAGTCAATGTTGAGTCCGGCTTTGAGGAGAGAAAGACAGGTCGGGAAATCTCCGCACCCTGACCCTCCACGGCTTGTGATGATGACCTGGGACATGATCGCAATGGCGTTGTCACTTCCTGCAGCGATTGATCCCAAAGTCAAGAGATTGACGCAATCAACAATTGCAGCCGAGAATGCGATGTGCTCTGCTGGAGTTACTCCTGCACCCGCAAATGCATTAGCCGCCACGCCGATGATGTTGCGGCGAATTGATGAATTGAGGTTCTCATTTGTCGAGAGATCAGCAGCGGAGAGTGGATCATTGACAATGATCTGATGTGTTGAATTGGCCATCACCAAACTGTTGAGGAAGCGCGCTCCACTTTCGCTGTCACCGATGAGTGTGATGACTCCCTTGGATTGAGCGGAGAGCTCTTCAGCCAGAGATGAGTAATCACTGTCAGCAGGAGCAAACGCCGATTCAAGGGTCACAGAGATACCTTGAATGAGCAGTGCGCGGCGAAGTTCAACAACAAAGTCACGACCGTATGAATCATCGGGGTAGGCGATACTTGTTTCATTGATTCCGGTCTGTGCGACCAACTGTGCCATGGCCTGAGTGAGAAGGCCTTCAGAGGGGGTCGTGCGGATGAATAGACCCTCATCGGGAAATGAAGCCAAGGAAATAGCCGTAGCGGTAGGTGAGCAGGTGCCGATCTTGCTCTCCATGAGTCGCGGAAGAGCGGACAGCGTTGTTGGGGAAGAAAATGGTCCAATCAAGACATCAATACTGTCATTGGCGAGAAAGTTATCGATAGAAGTCAGTGCTGAGGCGGCATCTGCGCCTTCATCTCGCACGATCATTTCAACATCCTGACCCATCACGCCTCCGTTGGCATTGACAAGATCAATCGCTGCTTGCGCAATGGCAATCAGCGGTTCACCAATCGCTGCTCCTGGGCCAGACTGCGGTATGAGTAAACCAATGCGCAGAATCCCATCTGAAGTTTGGGGAGCAACCGAGGTCGCTAGATCGGGCACACTGTCTGGGGCGGGAACAGATGATGATCCACTGCACGCAGCGACCAAAAGCATGATGCCAGTCAATGTCACGGTGGTCAGAGAACGTGGTGCCAATACAGCCATACTCAGAACTCTACGGCTCAGTCAGGGTTGACAGAGGTTGCCTGGACGTTCAGGGAGGTGATGATGCAATAGGCAATTCGCTGGCATGTTGGACCTGTTCGGCCAGCAGTTCTTGTTCGTAGCGTTCAAGTGTCCCAAGGGCGATAGCCGACGCAAGTTCAATGCGAAATTGCACTTCTGAAGCGGGCCCATCGCCGTAGCCGAGACCGGCTGGCTTACCACTCGTGGTCATTGCAAAAATTGTGATGCCTCCTGGTAAATGTGAGCAACCCATCATTTTGTCAAAACGCCACTCACGGGCACGTTTACTGCCAGCGAACATGATGCGTGTATTAGTGATCAAAGCGTGGCCATCATCAGTTCGGTTGATCGATTCTGCACCTTCGGTGATTTTTCCACCGGAGCGTCCCGTATTCAAGCGCACTCGTCCGAAAATTGGAAATGAGACGCCCCCGTATCCACCACTGTATTGCGTGGGGGCTTTGACATTTTCGAGATACGCAACGCCCTGCAGATAGGCGATCGGGAACTCCCCGCTTTTGAGCATGAAACCGTAGTCATTGGTGTCCACAAACTGCTCGTGAGTTTTTCCATGACGACAGTCATTAACGACCTTCAGCATCACTTCTAGGGCGGCCGAATTCTTCTGCCATTCGGCCAGTGCTGCGGCGGACTTGGTTGCTGCAGCCTGAGCAACCTTGAGTTGCGCTTTTTTCTTACGGTCAGCAAAGAATCCCATACATCTCACCATAGACCCACGGTGTGACACCCTGTATACGCTTGGTGGGAAGTGCCGAAAACCCTGCTTACATAAGGGTGTGGACGATTATTCAGCGCGGCTGTTGCAGGTCACAAAAGAAGTCGTGGATGCTTGGAGCCTGCGTCTATTGCAAGGCACGGTGATCGCTCAAGGTTCAGCGCGGCCATTGACATCTGAGATGTGTGATGAAGTGACGACCTCGGTACGACAAGACGTGACAGTGAGTTTGAGGGAGTTACTGACAACAGATATTCTTGCGCAGCGAGTCAATCCATTGACTATCTTTCGTTCAGCCACGCAACCAATAACCGATGCCCTGTTGGTGATCGGTGTGCCATCAGTTCAGCGGGATGAATTTAACGTGCGCTCATTTCCACTTGACGTGTTTGCTCTGTGCCCAGCGAGTTGGGGCGATATAGATGAGCGATTGATTGAGCCTGGCCTTGAGTGGGGTGCCTTCAAGGCTGCCAGCGTGATCACTCATCGCAAAACTGTGTGACCTGCGACTCAAACCTGTGCCCAATGTGTTACGGAGTGACAAGACATTCGGCACAGGATCAGGTTGAGTAGTAGAGTGCGAAGTAATCATCATTGGTCTTGGAGAAAAGCAGCCAGAGTTGTAACTACAGTCTTATTCCTGAGCGTCGTTGCATCATGTCAGATCATTAATCCCAAGTCGTTCGAACGACTGAAACTGTCGCAGATACCTACATCTCAGCCGTCATTTTCTTTGTCCTATGGAATAGATACGCAACAGAGTCTTGACGTCTATACACCTTATGGTTGGAACAAAAATGATTCGCGCCCAGTGATTGTTCACGTTCACGGTGGCGGTTGGAATGGCGGTCAGCGGGCCGATGTTTCGGCGTCAATGAAAACTCAACTACTCCGGGGTTGGGTAGTCATTTCGGTGGATTACCGCTTGGTGCCGAGGGTGAGTTTTCCCGAACCGATTCGTGATATCGACCGAGCAATTCGTTTCGTGAGATCACAAGCCTCGAACTTGGGTATTGATCCCAAGCAGTTGATCCTCAGCGGACATTCTGCAGGGGGGCACTTGGCGATGATGCAAGCCATGGGCAATGCCCAAGCAGTTTTTGTTTCACCTAACCTTCCGACAGAGTTAGTCGTACAATCCAGTCGTCCAAGCGCGGTCGTGGCTCTTGGCGCTCCTATGGATCTCAATGCTTGGATTAATGATGGCTGGGAAGAGATTCCCAATCTGTTCAATCTTTTTCTCAATTGCCCATCACAGAAAACCACCACGATGAACTGTTCAAGCGAGCGTTTAGCGAGGGCATCGGTGAATGACCTCATTGACCCAAGTGACCCTCCAATGTATTTAGGTCACGGTGTTGATGACCCAATTGTCGGGGTCGAACAGGTCTTTATCATCTCCGACATCGCCATTGACCAAGGTATGGCAAGCAAAGTAAAGGTTGACGTTGTGGACTCGGGACCCAAAGACGCCCGTCAGCACTACCCCGATATGGGGCTCAATCTGAATGCCCTGAATAGCTTTTTGGACTCAGCAATCACTGGACAGATGGGCTAACTGCCCCTGCGTCAGACAGACTGTAGGAATGCAGCGCCGTCAGGAAGTTCTCGCCGACTCGAATTTGCGTGGAGTTCGACTGACCCGATCTCTCTGTCAAGCCACCGATGAGTGGTTGCAATCAGTCTGGCAGTCGGCCAACGAAGCGGTGACGATTTCCAAGCGGGTGGCCTTAGTTGCCGTTGGTGGCTACGGCCGAGGGGAACTGGCCCCGTTTAGCGATCTTGATGTGATGTTGATTCACGACGGCGCGAAAAATATTGATGACTTGGCAGCCAAGATTTGGTATCCCATTTGGGACTCAGGAATCAAACTGGGACACTCTGTGTGCACGGTCAAGCAAGCAGTCGAATTAGCCAAGTCTGAACTTGATGCAGCGACTGCACTGCTGAGTGTTCGCTGTCTAGCTGGCGACTCAACCCTTGCTGATGAACTGAGCGCTGAGGGTATCAAGGTATGGAAAGCAAGTTCATCGGTGCGACTTCCAGAATTATTGCGGCGCGTGCGCGAACGGCAACTCGAACATGGCGAAGTTGCCTTCTTGTTGGAGCCAAATCTTAAAGAGGGGTACGGAGGGTTACGCGATATCCACGCCCTGTCATGGGCGCAAGCAGCGGGCGTCTCAATCACACCTGCAGATCGTGACACGCTTGATGCGGGTCGTGATGTCTTGATGGCTGTTCGCGTGGCATTGCACCGTCAGATGGATCGCGCTGTGGAAGTGATGCATCTT
>SYDZ01000217.1 GCA_005801025.1 Actinomycetota bacterium | reverse complement strand
TGCCAGAAACCGCTGCTGGCAGAACGATACGAATCGTGGTTGTACTTTTGCGAGCACCAATCCCGTAACTCGCCTCGCGTAATGAAGAGGGAACAGCCCGCAACGCATCCTCACTGATGGATGCCATGATGGGAATCACTAAAACACCGATGGCTAATCCAGCAACCACCATATTGCGCGATTGGTCTGGGGAAAATATTGGATCAACAATATTCGGCGCAATAAATTTGAGCGCAAAGTATCCGACAATCACCGAAGGGATACCAGCCAAAACTTCGACAATCGGCTTGAGAATCTTGCGCACTCGCGTGGGGGCGAATTCGCTGAGATAGACCGCGGTACCTAAACCGAGGGGCACGGCGACCAACATCGCAATCAGGCCGATCAACACACTGCCCATCACAATTGTGATGAGGTCAAACCGCTCACGTCGGGGGAACCAACCTGGAGCCTTACTTGAATCTCGTAAAACACCGAAGTCCCAACCAATTGACTTGAGAAAGTCAATACTTCCGCGAGCTAGAACAAATAAAATTAACGCACTAATGATGATGGTAATGAATGCGGAACTTCCTAAGAGCCGCTGCATTCGGCGATCATGAGCGCGGCGTCGCGGATCCCCAGAGAGATCCGCGACAGCCAGCAACCCATTCACAACTCTCAGCCTCGCGCAGTCCAGGCATCAACCGACGACTGTTGCTTTGCATCCTCGAGCTGAACATACCCAGCAGCGACAACCTGCTCAACACCGGCAGCCGACACATATAGGTCCACGAAGGTTCCGATGGCTGGATTTTCTACAGCCTTGGCCTTATTGGCGTAGATGTATAGCGTACGTGAGAAGGAATACGAACCATCGGCAATGGTCTCATCGGTTGGCAACACGCATGCGCCTTCATCATTGGCGATCGCAATGGCTTTCATCCGGTCGGCTTCGGCCCTGTAATAGGCGTAGCCCACCCAACCGAGTGAAGTATCGGCACTTTCAATGCCATCAACGATGACGTTGTCATTTGGGCTGGCGGTGTAGTCAGCGCGGGCGATGACTTCAGTGCCTCGATCACCGGCGATCGACTTAAAGGCGAATTCCACAAACGAGTCGTAGGTTCCACTCTCTTCTCCGGGCCCGAAGATGCTCAACGGAGCATCTGGCAAGGTGTACGCGGATCCCAGTTCACCGGCGAGGGTATTGGCATCGGCCCAACTTGAGAAACCTTCAGATTCAGGTCCGATCAAGGCGTAGAGGGCTGCCTTATCAAGACACTCAATGGCCGTGTTGTTGACGCTGGTCGCCACGGTCAGACCGTCAATGGCAACTGCCAGTTCCACATACTCAATTCCGGCATCGGCGCACTGAATCGCTTCTTCTTCTTTGATCGGGCGGGATGCACCAGTTATATCTCCGTCACCCGCACAAAACTTCTTGAAACCGTCACCGGTTCCTGGACCTTCAACAGTGACTTTAACATTGCCACCTTCGTCGGTTCCGGCGAGTTCGCCGACTTTGATGGAGATCGGCTCAACGGTCGAAGAGCCAGTCACAAACACGCTTCCACCATCAGTGTTTGACGATGAACCAGTTGTGTCGGGGGTTGAGGCACTATCACTACCGCCACAAGCGGAGAGGGGAAGGGCAATTACACAAGTGGCTACACGAGCCCAATTCTTCAACTTCATCTCAGTTTCTCCTTGAGTTACAGGCAGGTGTTCTTCAACCTGCGCCAGAAACACTAAAAAGGTCACCTTTCGCTCACCTTATGTTCAGATGAACACAAGATTAACTACTGGCGACATGTTGGGTGAGGGCTAATCGCGGGAATTTCGCCGAGTTTGCCGATGCGCCGCCCATTCGTACAAGAGTCGCTGGGAATGCGGTTCAAACAGGGCAGGGCCGACTCGCATCCATGAATCATCCGGCATGAGTTCAAATGCAGGCACGTCATCAGCCAACAAGGTGTTCAATGTTTTATCCAACCACTCTTGGTGTTTCGGGTGTGAAAGTGGAGTCAGCACTTCAACGCGCTTATCAAGATTTCTGCCCATCAAATCTGCTGAACCGATGAGGTGCAAGGGTTGGTTTTCACCTTGACCGTTGGCGAATCGAAAGACTCGCGAATGCTCGAGGTAGCGACCTAAAACCGAGCGCACCCTGATGTTCTCACTCAGACCAGGGACCCCAGCGCGCAAACAACATAGTCCCCTGATGATCAAATTGACCTTGACGCCTTTTTGACTCGCGGCGTACAACTCATGAACCATTTCGGTATCGGCCAGTGAATTCACCTTGATCGTGACATGACCTCGTTCACCCATTTCTCCTTCGTTGCGGATCAACTCGATTAACCGTGGACGCAATGTTTCTGGAGCGACAATGAGGCGGCTGTATTTCACCTCACGGCTATATCCTGTGAGGTGATTAAACAACTGAGCGGCATCAGCAGTGATATCAGGTTCACACGTGATGTAACCGAGATCTTCATATGTCCGTGCAGTACGCGAGTTGTAGTTGCCTGTGCCAAGGTGCGCATAACGGCGTAATCCGTCATTGTCTTCACGCACGACCAAAACACATTTGGCGTGCGTTTTCAGACCCACCAAACCGTAAACCACATGGACACCAGAGCGCTCTAACGCCTTCGCCCAGGTCACATTGGTCGCCTCATCAAAGCGAGCCTTGAGTTCCACCAATACCGCCACTTGCACTCCGCGTTCTGCAGCCAAAATGAGATGCTGAGCGATGGGACTATCACCGCTGGTGCGATACAACGTCATCTTGATACTTTGCACACGTGGGTCACCAGCAGCTTGTGCGACAAACTCTTCAACAGAACTGGCAAAGCTTTCATACGGATGATGCAGTAGCAAGGCGCGCTCGCGCACAACTGCAAAAATTGAGCGCCCAGATTCTTCCGCTGCTGCTAATCGACCAGCGGTCACGGGCTGCCATTGATCATCCTTGAGATCATTACGATCAACGGCATGCATCTGCCAGAGGCAGGCAGGATCGACTAGCCCATCAACAGCAACGACATCTTTTTCACTCAGATCATGCTCAGCGATCAACAACAGGCGCATCTCGGTTGATGCTCGGTGGTCAATCTCAAGACGGACAGCGCGTCCGTAGCGACGCTTGCGTAACTCGACCTCAACGGCTTGCAACAAATCCTCGGCATCTTCATCCTCAAGGGCCAAGTCGGCATTACGTGTGACACGAAAAATCGTCGCCTCGTCTATTTCCATTCCAGGGAAAAGAGTTGCCAAAAACTCAATGATGACTGTCTCAACTGGAATGAATCTGCTCCCACCAGGTAGCGCCAGAAGCCGTGGGAAAAGTGTAGGAACTTTAACTCTGGCGAAACGTTGTTCATGAGTCGCAGGATCGCGGACAATTGTCGCCACGCTGAAAGCAAGATTTGACACGTAAGGAAACGGATGTGCAGGATCAACGGCTAAAGGCGTGAGGATCGGGAATATCCGATGATCATAAAAATCTTTGAGATAGGCGACTTCCGATTCTGATAGTTCGTGCCATTCACATAACTCAACCCCTTCGCGCTTCAGTTGCGGAAGTAGGACATCAAACAACAAACGTTGTTGCCGTTGACATAACTCTTGAACCCGCTCAAGAACCCGTGCCAATTGTTGCGCAGGTGTGAGGCCATCGGGTAACAGCGAGGTAATGCCGGCGGCTTCTTGATCTTTCATTGCGGCAACACGAACCTGAAAGAACTCATCCAGGTTGGATGAGAAAATGGCGCAGAACTTCAGCCGTTCTAGAAGTGGAATCCCTGGTTCAGTGACCAAGCGCAAGACGCGCTCATTGAAATCAAGCCAACTCAGTTCTCGGTTTAATAAACGATGATCCACTGGGATCCCATTCAATAGTGACACCACTCACGGTGCGCTCTTGTTTACCTGATGTTCAGGAAAGATCCTCGTCGAATCCAAGATCCCATTCGACAGTGACATTTTCGCGTTCTCCGTCTCGCGCAATTCGCTCACGGTTGCGCTTGAACTGGGGATCGGTATAAGGCAATAGGACTAAACGTGCCAAGGCTCGCGTTCGGAATTCCTCGATCACGGCCCGATCGCCAAAATCGCCGACGATGTCCCAGTGTGGAGACACTGGCCCGAGAAACACGATGCGAACGTGGGCTCGGGCCGGTTGGTATGAGGTCTGGACATCTGACATGGCGAACTCCTTCTTGGTAAACGACCAAAACTTGCCCCAAAAGGCCTTCTTTGGCGGCGAAACCAAAAAATCTTTCTCGGAAAAGTGCAGGTCAGCCAAACTCTATCGGCGACATTGCCCAGCGAGAACCGGCCCTGACTGGTTCTGAACCCATCTGCGTGCTTAACTGATCTTGGTTGGGAACTCACGGGTTCACTATGAACGTCTCATAGTGGCTAGGGAGTCATCGACTTCTCAGAGGGCGAAGCGGGCGGAAACCACCTTCGCACAAGGAGAAATACATCATGAATGAAGATTCAATTGCCTCTTGGATGGCAGATGGTGCGTGTCGCGTCTATCCTCCAAACACGTTTTTCCCCAGCGATGGGGTCGGCGTTGACAGGGCCCGGAAAATCTGCGCCACATGTTCAGTCACGGCACCGTGCTTGGAATATGCACTGGAAAACCACATCGATCACGGGGTGTGGGGCGGGTGCAGCGAGCGTGAGCGCCGCCGTATTAGCAAAAGGCGCCGAATCGCTGTTCGCGCCGCCTAGGCCGGAAAATTCAACTTGTTGCCGTTCCTGAGATCGGCAAGTGGTCATTCAGACTTGGAGGCACCGTCTTCTTTGGTGCCCTCTTCAAGACCCTTCTTGAACTCTTTTTGGGCCTGTCCGAGACTTCGGGCAAACTTTGGGATCTTCGCTCCGCCAAAGAGAACGGCGACAACAACGCAAATACCAATTATTTCGGGTGTTCCAAGGGCTGCGATCATGCCTTGAGAGTAGCACCCTTATCTCGTCAGGGCTACCCCCTTGTGAGTGCAGGCGTACCAAACAGCACAATGAGCAACCGATGTGCCACAGTACTGACGTGCTTGAGTGCGTCGTGAATATCAGCGAGGGTCGCAACCTAGAACTATTAAGCACCCTTGCAGAGGCTTGTGGAGAGGATCTTCTCGATGTGCACATCGACGGTGACCACAACCGCAGTGTGTTTACTCTGCTCGGGATTTCTGCACCTCGCCACCTGAGTCAATGTGCAGTTGAACTGCTGCATCTCGAGAATCACCACGGTGCGCACCCGCGACTCGGCGTCGTTGATGTTGTGCCCTTTGTTCCCCTTGTTGGCTCAACGATGTTCGAAGCCACGCAGGCCAGAGATGAGTTTGCGGAGTGGGCTGTCACGACGCTCGGCGTACCGTGTTTTTTATACGGCACTGAAAAGTCATTGCCAGACATTCGGCGTCAAGCGTGGTCATCGTTGATGCCTGATCGCGGTGGTCCCGATGGACACTCAACTGCGGGGGCGATATGCGTTGGGGCGCGAGGCTTATTGGTTGCCTACAACGTATGGATGAGTGGCGATACAACCGCTGAAATAGCTCACGCTGTAGCGCGCCAGGTACGCGGAGATGGTATTCGTACACTCGCACTCAACGTTGGTGATCGTTGGCAAATCAGTATGAATTTAATTGATCCACTACGCATCGGACCCGATATCGC
>SYDZ01000216.1 GCA_005801025.1 Actinomycetota bacterium | reverse complement strand
GCAAGGTGGTCGGCGAGGAATTTTGTCGGTCGGCATCAGGCGGATTCGCATTGAACAATGGTTGCCTGACAATCCATTTCCGTTAGCACTCGTGAGCGATCTTCCCGATGAGGAATCAGGTGACATTGATCAAACTCAGATTGACCGTTTGCGCGCCCATCTTCTTATGCTTGCTGAATTAGCGGGTGGTGGGACGGAGTCCTTACAAGAGTTAGCGGATCTCGAGTTAGCTTGCGAACCGAGCCAGCTTTCGTTTCAACTCAGCATTTTGGCTCCGATCGGTGCGGCTGATCGGCAACGGCTTTTGGTCTGTGCCAGCGCACAGATTCGTTTAGATGCACTTGAATCAATCCTGGGCGATGTTGAAGCGGTCTTTCGCTTTGCCCTTTTACCTGATTGACCCAGTTCAGAGGCCTCTGAGGTGGGGTTTCGCCGTTCTGGTGTTAGAAATAGGGCATGTCTGACTCATCAGCCCGTCCAGTTTCGCGCTTAGAGCGAGGTGAATCTGCCAGCGTTGGTGAGCTTGTTGATTTGCTCAAGGATTATGCCAAACAGGAAACTCTCGGACCGCTTCAAGGGGCAGGGCGATGGTTGACGATGGGTGCTGGCGGAGCGATCTGCTTGGGTTTAGGTTTGATTCTCTTTCTGCTGGGAGTTTTGCGTGTACTGCAGACAGAACTCAACGCTTTTGACGGTGCCTGGAGTTGGGCACCATATTTGATCGTGTTCATTCTTTGCTTGGGTCTGAGTTTTCTCGCCTGGTCCCGAGTGAAAAAAGCAACTCTTGGAAAGGAACCCACCTGATGGCTCAGACAGCAAAGACCGAGCGTATTTCGCGCGAGGATATTGAAGCCAAGTTGCGTGCTTTGCAAGGCGATGTTCAAGGCAGAGTTGAAGATCGTAAATCGACAGTGATGGTTGTGGCTGGGGGCATCGGTGTCATTCTGGTGATTGTGTTTTTCTTGCTTGGCCGACGAAGTGGCAAACGCCGTTCAACTGTCGTAGAGATTCGTCGCATCTAGGTTTTTGACGTGGCCATATTGTCTTACCTGCGCGCTCGCAGTCTCAAAGAAGGTTTACTTCGCGGGCGTCGCGGATGGTTCGCTATCGGAGTGGTGTTATGGACGGTTCGCCTTGTGCGGCGTATCTCCAGTCGATCTCCACAGATTGTTTCCAAGGAGACTTTGCGAGCAGGAGAGTCAGTTTCGATCTCATCGCTTGAGCGTGAGGGACGTTCGAAGCGGCGTGTCCGCAAGAGCCTTTCATGAAAGTCATTCTGCGTAATCCACGACGGGAGATTGAGATTCGAGGCCGTCGTAGGGTCCACGGACTTCTGGCAGAATTGGGTTTGCCGCGAGAGTCACATTTGGTCATTCGTAACGGAACTCTCGTCCCCGGCGATGAAGAACTTGATACAGACGATGTGATTGAAATCCGCCCAGTTATCTCTGGGGGTATGTGACGTGAAGTGTCGTACCTGTCGCGGGCCAGCGATCATTGATTTACCACGGCATAACGCCAACTTCTGCGCCGAACATTTTTTACAGATGTGCCGTCGCCAAGTAGAAAAAGCGATCCACGATCATCAGATGCTGAACAAAAGCGACCGGATTTTGGTGGCAGTTTCAGGGGGTAAAGATTCCTTGGCAGTTTGGGACATATTGATTGATTTGGGCTATCAGGCCGATGGGTTTTATGTGGCACTAGGAATCGGTGAATACAGCGAGGAGTCACGGGGCTACACCGAACGTTTTGCTGATGAGCGCGGTCTGAAACTCACCGTTGTTTCGTTGCGCGATGATTATGGATACGACATTCCGACATCTAGTCGGGCGACAGGTCGTGTACCTTGTTCAGCCTGTGGGATGAGTAAGCGGCACCTCTTTGACAAGGCAGCAATTGATGGGGGCTACGACGTTGTGGTGACGGGTCATAATCTTGACGATGAAGCAGCAGTTCTATTCGGCAATGCCCTGCGTTGGGATGTGGAATATTTGGCAAGGCAGTTACCAGTGCTGCCAAGTCGCAATGGCTTTCCAAAAAAAGTCAAGCCATTGATTCGACTCTCTGAACGAGAGATGGCAGCTTGGTGTGTTGTTCGCGGAATCGATTACATAGTCGACGAATGTCCGATCGCCGCGGGTAATAAACACATTGGGTTTAAAGAAGCGCTGAATGCACTTGAGGAAAACTCTCCCGGTACCAAGGCATCGTATTATCTTGGGTTTCTTGACCGCATGGCTCCTGTTTTGGCTGGCATCGCTGCATCGGGAGCAGACAGCGTGACACCGTGTACGCGTTGTGCCGCCCCCACCGGCGGCGAAGAGGGATCCTTCTGCGCTTTCTGTCGGCTTGTGGAAAGATCATCTACTCATGAGCCGGTATCAGTTGAACTGATACTCAAAAAGTCGCGTTCACGAAAACGCGCTCAATCGGAGGTTGCCCAATCATGAGTTCCACTTTTGAATACGGTGACAAGATTTTATTGATTGACGGTAAGCAGCGTCGTTACTTAATGGATCTGACAGAGGGAGCAGAGTTTCATAGCCATGCTGGTTATGTCTCGCATAGTGAAATCCTCGGCCAACCAGAGGGTTTTCGTCTGCAGTCAACAAAAGGGGCGCGCTACATCGTGTTGCGGCCAACGTTGGAGGATTTTGTCGTTGAGATGCCCCGCGGCGCGCAAGTTATTTATCCCAAGGATCTGGCTCCCATTTGCATGCTTGCTGATATCGGACCTGGGGTCAAAGTTCTTGAAAGTGGTGTTGGCTCTGGTGCGCTTTCAATGACCATGTTGCGCTATGGCGCAGAAATCACTGGTTATGAATTGCGTGAAGATTTTGCCAATCGGGCGATGACAAATGTGCGTTCTTTTCTTGGCGAAGAGGCTTCAAGTCGCTATCACATCCAGGTTCGTGATTGTTACGAAGGCATTGATGAAAGCGATATTGATCGCGTCATACTCGATTTGCCCGAGCCTTGGAACGTGGTCCCTCATGCGCAAAAAGTAATGCGCCCGGGCGGAATACTTGTTGCCTACACGCCGTCAATTACCCAAGCAGTGCGAACCCGAGAAGCCATGGCAAATCCAATGTGGACGGGAACACGGACGCTTGAAGTCTTGCATCGCGGTTGGTATGTCGAAGGTCAAGCGGTTCGACCTGATCACCGAATGGTGGCACACACTGGATTTCTTACGACAGGTCGGCTGTTGAGTGCTCCGAATCTTGAAGAGATCTAGGGTTCAATAAAAATGCACTCGCCAGGGCATTCTTCGGCGGATTCAATGACGCCATCCATCTCTTTATCGGCGAAGTTAGCCAGACCGTCTGCGCCCTGGGCGTTTCCCTTGGCGGTTGCGTAAATTGTGTCGCCTTCACGAACATAAGCCAAACCGTCATCCAAAAGTGTAAAAACATTAGGGGAGATCTCTTCGCAGAGACCGTCACCGGTGCAGAGATCCTGATCAATCCAGACCTTCATTTTGGTTCGCTTACTCCTCGTTCATCACACCACGGCAGGACACCGCTACCGTCAGAGTTTACAGGTCAATGCATCTCAACGCTGACTCAAACAGGGGGTTCGTTGCAACTTTTGCCGGCAGGCAATGTGACCTCGGTCCTTGAGGCTCAAACTACGCCACGACAGCCATATTCGAAGGGGTGTAGTTTTGTGGTCGGAGGCGTCGCCAGAAAGGTCCGTCGTGAACGAAAATTCTCCAGATCAACAGGGCACAGAAACTGATGTGCTGGCTTTGCGTGCAGAAATTGAGGTTCTGCGTTCTCGACTTGCCGAGGCACCTCGGCGCTCACGGCAGCTTGAGGAGAGACTTGCCGAGACGCAAGGGCTATTGACTCAAGAAGCGGCGAAAAATGAGAAGCTCAGTTTCGTGTTGCGCGAAGCGAGAGAGAATATCGTGCAATTGCGTGAAGAAGTTGACAAGTTGTCGCAGCCACCTTCGGCTTATGGAGTCGTCGTCGGGAAAAACGATGACAGGACCGTTGATGTTCTGACCAGTGGACGCAAGTTGAAAGTTAATCTCAATCCTGAGATTGACTTTGAGTTACTTGAGCGAGGTGCCGAGGTGGTCCTCAACGAAAGCTTCAACGTCGTGACATCTCGTCGCTCTGAAGGCTCAGGTGATGTGGTCTCCATTCGGGAATTGCTTGACGATGGTGTTCGCGCGATCGTCGTTGGGCGAAATGACGAAGAGTCAGTATGTGAACTCGCGGATGCTTTGAGGGGAGTGCTCCTGCGTAGTGGAGATACTGTGCGACGCGATATTCGCACCAATTTGTTATTGGAAAAGCTCCCAAGACCTGAAGTCGAGGATCTTCTTCTCGAAGAAGTACCCGATGTGAGTTACCTCGATATTGGGGGACTCGACGCCCAGATTGAACAGATCGCTGATGCTGTTGAATTGCCAT
>SYDZ01000215.1 GCA_005801025.1 Actinomycetota bacterium | reverse complement strand
TTGTGATTGCAGTTTCGGTACTCGCTCCTCTCGGTGATTTGGTGGAGAGCATGTTCAAGCGTAACTTGGAGGTCAAAGATTTTGGTTCTTTGATTCGTGGCCACGGTGGGGTGCTTGACCGCTTTGATAGTTACTTGTTCGTCTTGCCTGCGGCCTACTACTTATTGATGGTGCTTCAGCCGTACGCATCGTGATGTGAACGATGACCATTGTTGGCGTTTCTATTGCCGGATCATCAGGTTCAATTGGTCGACAGACACTTGAAGTGATTTATGCTGAGAATGCTCAATCGCGTGCTGAGAATACTGGTGTTGAGTATGTCGTCCACGGTCTCGGAGTTGGGTCCTCCATTGATGTCCTGATTGAGCAAGCGAAGACCTTTTCACCACGCGTGGTTGCGGTCGCCGATGAGACTCTTCATCAACAGGTACGAGATGCCCTGCCTAATGTGCGTGTCGTGCGCGATATGGAAGATCTCGTGGATGGTGCCGACGTTATTGTCAACGGCGTCGTCGGTTTTGCAGGTTTGGCCGTCACTTTAGAAACTTTGCGACAAGGCAAGCGCCTGGGATTGGCCAACAAGGAGTCCTTAATTGCCGCTGGGCCAGTGGTGCAACCTTTGCGTGCGGTGCGAGGTGCAGAAATTATTCCTGTGGATAGCGAACACTGTGCAATTCATCAATGTCTGCGCTCAACAGTGCGTCCAGATGGTGAAGTGGCGCGTCTCGTCTTGACTGCCAGCGGCGGTCCATTTCGCGGTCAATCAAAACAAGACCTCGCTGATGTCACTGTTGATCAGGCTCTCGCTCATCCAACGTGGAGCATGGGCCCAAAGATCACGATTGACTCCTCAACGCTGATGAATAAGGGTCTAGAAGTCATTGAGGCCCACGAATTATTTGGTGTTGATTATTCCCGTATCGAAGTAGTCATTCATCCGCAATCGATTGTTCACTCGATGGTTGAGTTCAGTGACGGTAGTACAATCGCCCAATTGAGCCTCCCGGATATGCGCTTGCCCATTGGGTACGCCCTAGCGCATCCGCATCGTGCTGTGACAGCCTTTGGGCGAATTGATTGGTCGGTATTATCGAGACTTGATTTTGAAGAACCTGATCTGGAGACCTTTCGTTGTTTGACTTTGGCGTATCAGGCGGGTCGCGCTGGGGGCACTGCGCCAGCGTTCTTGTCGGCTGCCAATGAGGTCGCTGTGGAAGCCTTTTTGGCGGGACTACTGAAGTGGCCAGATATAGCGGCTGTTGTTGAGTCTTCAATGCAGGCGTATCAGGCGACAGATGGCACACTGACGAGCCGAGAGATTATTGAAGCTGACCGTGTCGGTCGTGAGACAGCCCGTAAAGTTCTACGTGTATGAGTTTGTATCGTTCTTTACGAGAAGAGATGATGGCCGGTGGCGCGGTTAATGATGATCCCAACGGCGGTTCATCGCAACCCAGTCAATTGAGAGGAGTGCTATCTGGTCTCACGGTTCTCGCTCTATTGATCTGGCTTGGCATCAGCAATGTATGGAGTTTGGTTCTCGTTGTGGGCTTATTGATCTCGGTTTTTCTGCATGAACTTGGACACTTCAAGACTGCTGGATGGGCGGGAATGAAACGCACGCAGTTCTTTATGGGATTTGGGCCTAAAGTTTGGAGTACGCATCGTAATGGTGTTGAGTACGGAGTTCGTGCTCTTCCCCTGGGGGCATTCGTGCGCATCGTGGGGATGAACAATCTTGATCCCGTCGATGAGGGAGATGAAAAAGTCGCCTATTCTGCAAAGCCTTATAGGTGGCGACTCTTGGTGATCACTGCTGGTTCGCTGATGCACATCATCATCGCTGTGCTGATCATGATGTTTGTATATACCGCGGGAGGTCGCTACCAAGAAACTGGACGCATTGAAGTTCTTGGACTCACCGAAGGATCACCTGCTGCTCAAGCAGGAATCACTCTCGGAGATGAAATCGTCTCAATCAACGGCGTGATTTTGGAAACCAGCGATGATTTCCGTTCATTGATGGGTGCTTCATCTGTCGGTGATGAAGTGTCGGTGGGCTTCATTCACCAGGACTCACAAGAATCAGCGCGCGTTACTTTGGTTGCTCGTCCCGGTGATGACGAAACTGGGGTTGGATTTCTCGGCGTTGGAACGAACAGTATCGGTCGACAGAAACTGAGTTTTTTTTCTGCGACGACTCATATGACCTCGGATCTTCTTGACGGTATGGGGCGCACGATTCAGGGAATCGGAGCCATCCTTAACCCAGGAAACCAGTGGTCTCAACTTACCGATTCGCAAGCAGATCCCAATTCACGGCCGACGACTGTCGTCGGGATCACTCAGGTTGCAGGCGATATCGGTGATCGCGATGGCTTATACGGCGTCCTTGAGATATTGGCCTCAATTAACGTTTTCATCGGCATATTCAATCTTTTACCTTTCCTCCCCTTTGATGGTGGACACGCCGCAATTGCCACGTACGAACGAATTCGCAGTCGAAAAGGGCACCGCCATCACGCTGATGTAGAGAAAATGTGGCCGCTTACGGTGCTCGTACTTACTTTGTTGCTGTTTCTGACTTTCACGGGTCTATACCTTGATATCTCACGACCCTTCTAATCGCTGGCAGAATGCAATCAATGTCTTCTGAATCATCTACCGTTCCTTGGTCTCTGACGCAGCGTCGCCCAAGTCGCCAAATCATGGTCGGCAAAGTTCCTGTTGGCGGCGGAGCACCGATCTCGGTGCAGTCAATGACGATCACTAAGACAGCCGATGTTGAGGGCACTCTGCAACAAATTTATGCCTTGGCTGCAGCGGGTTGTGACATCATCCGTTGTACGTGTAATGAAATTGAGGCTGCCGAAGGTCTCGCGCAAATCATCCCACGGTCTCCTGTGCCGATCATTGCTGACATTCATCATCAATACAAGATGGCCTTGGCGGCAATGGAGGCTGGTGTTCACGGTCTGCGACTGAACCCTGGGAATATTCGCCGCCCTGAGCACATCAAGGCCGTGGCATCTGAGGCCCGCGATCGCGGCATCTCCATTCGCATTGGTGTCAACGGTGGATCGCTTGACCCAGAGCTGTATGACAAGTACGGAGGCAAAGTGACGGCGGAGGCGATGGTTGAATCGGCGCTGCGAGAGATTGCCTATTTTGACGAAGTAGGTTTTGATCAAATCAAGATCAGCGTCAAGGCATCAAATGTTCCGCTGATGGTTGAGGCATATCGCCAACTCAGCGAAGTGACTGATCACCCATTGCATCTTGGGGTCACTGAGGCAGGACCACTACCGAATGGTTTGCTGAAAGCGACTGCGGGAATCGCCGCATTGTTGCTGGAAGGTATTGGCGACACGATTCGCTACAGCTTGACTGCAGATCCCGTTGAAGAGGCGCGTGCTGGACGCCAGTTGCTTGAGGCTCTTGGTCTGCGCGAACGCAAAAACGTTGATCTGATTGCATGTCCTAGCTGTGGCCGAGCTGAGATTGATGTGATTGATGTTGCCAATCGTGCAATGTTGGCTTTCGGTGAACGAAAGATTCCTCTACAAGTTGCTGTGATGGGTTGTGTTGTTAACGGGCCTGGAGAAGCTCGCGAAGCGGATCTAGGAATTGCTGCCGGGAACAAGCGCGGCCACCTCTTTGTCAAAGGTCGAAATGTTGCTGTCGTACCCGAGAGCGAAATGGTTGAAGCCCTTGTGGAATGGGCGGAGTTCATCCATGAGCATGGGGCGGAGGCGGCCATTGCGCGTGTTGATACAAAGAAAGCCGAACGCGAAGCCGCCAAGGATCGATCAATGCTGCTCAATGCCCAAGGCGATGACGTGAATCGCTCAAACGAACGAATTGTGGAGATCCGCAAAAAGAGTTGAGAGTTATTGCTGGGTTGAGGACTCGTTGACACGAAACAAAGTTGCTTTGCCCGTGAGAGTGATTTCTTCATCTGGTCCGAGGTAGCAAACTTCACCACGGTGCAATCGGTCGGTGCGACCAACCCCGCACAAGATCAACTCACGGGTTTGCGAGCGCAGGGTTTCAGTACCATTGATTTGGTGGATTGAAAGTTGAAATGGGGCATAAGGCGTTTCGTAGCGCCACAGATGGCCAGTGTCGGTGCGTCTCACAGGGGTGGGTCGCAAAACTGGGTCGGGGAGAGGGCGGGCAATCACAGTTGCTAATAACTCGTTAATATCCACATGTTTATTTGTGAGTCCGCACCGAACCACATTGTCACTTGATCCCATGACTTCAACACCGGTTCCACTGAGGTAAGCATGCAAGTTCCCCGGATCAAGGTACAACGCTTCCCCGGCACTCAAGATGACATGGTTGAGGAGCAAACTTGCCACGACTGCTGGGTCATTGGGGTAGCGAGTATTCAAACGCGTCGCCCACACCGCATGTGTCGAATCATGTTGTGCACATGCTTCGACAACGTCAGCGAGAAGTATGCGAATTTCTTCTGTCCCGCTAAACATGTACTGCAAAAGATGATCGAGGTCGTGGTCGGCGAGTAAACGCGCCAAAACTGATGCTCCGCCTCCGATTGAGTGCAACAATTCGACAGATATTGTTGGTTCGCGAAACCCACAGAATGCTTCAAATGGGCCAAGAGCACAGAGAAGTTCTGGTTTGGCAAACGGATCACGGTAAATGCGTCGCGAGTTACTCACTGGAACGCCCAATCGATTTTCTCGGGCATATCCATTCTTTGCCTGCTCGAGTGATGGATGCGCCTGCAGTGAAAGCGGTTCGGCGGCCGCTAAAACTTTGAGCAAAAATGGCAACTCGCCCGATGTTGATATCAACGGAGTTGATTGCCCGCCAGTTTCATCAACGGAGTTGCGCGACTGAGACACCGAAGCGTGGTCGTCAACGTGGAGCATTTTTGATGATCCACCGAGGTGGGTTCCGAACCATAACTCTGCCCACGGGCGACCATCAGGCTCAAGGTCGAGAAGGTGGGGGATTGCTTGCTTGTCACCCCATGAGTAGTGCTGTAGAACACCGCGCACTAGCTTCATATTTAGATACCTGACCGTCCACACAACTGACGCAGAGTTCTCACAACATCACCGATTGGCACATCGCTACGTTCGCCAGTTGAACGGTCACGTACTTCGACAACGCCATCGGTGAGACCTTTGCCAATGACCACGATTGTCGGGATGCCGATCAATTCGGCATCTTTGAACTTCACGCCCGGCGAAACCGTGGTGCGATCATCAATGAGTACCCGCACACCTGCAGTTTCAAGTTCGCTGGCAATCCGTTCTGCTTCATCAGTGATGTTGTCTGCACCTTTGCTGGCTATCACGATATGAATATCGGCAGGGGCGACTTCGCGTGGCCAACATAAACCAAGCTCATCTAGAGTCGCTTCGGCGATGGCAGCAACAGCACGAGAAAGACCAATGCCATAACTTCCCATAGTGACAACGACCTGCTTGCCATTTTGATCAAGCACGGTGAGGTTCAACGCTTCGGCATATATGCGTCCCAATTGAAAAATGTGACCTATCTCAATTCCGCGAGCCATTTCCAAAGTTCCTGAGCCGTTTTTGGCGGCGCATTGAGGACACATATCGCCAGGTCGTACATCGGCGGCTTCAATGGTGCCGTCTGCGGTGAAGTCGCGACCTGCAACAAGACCAACCACATTTTGGCCGATTTCACGATCCCGCCCGCCATCCCCGCGCCCTCGCCGGCCGGGAAAAACCCGGGGAAGCCGGGCGCCTCGAGCGTCGCCTCGTCGCGCACGATTCGGACCGGGCTCGAGGTCGTCGTCTCCGCGCCGATCAGAATCGCCTCGCGCGTGACGTACCCCGGCATCCTCTGCTCGAAACGCGCGACGCCGCGGGCCATCGCGTCGGTCACGCGCGCCGGGAGCACGGTGCGCAGATCGGCCGGCGTCAGCCCAGGCCGATAGCTCGTGCGCCCCGGCAGATCGCCGGCGCGCTTCTCGAGAAAATCGCTGAGGCGCTGCGCCGGCGCTCGGAACCCGCCGCCGCCCGCCGCGAACGCGAGCCCCTCGACGTGTCGCTGCAGCGCCACCCCGGCCAGCGGCCCGTACGCATCGAGGTCCCCGGGGCGCTCGATCCAGAAGTCGTTCGGCTCGAGCGTCACGACGATCGCCGCGTTGCCGAAGTCCGATCCGCGCCGGTGATTCGACATGCCGTTCACATTGAGGCGCCCGAGCTCGGTCGAGGTCGGGATGACGAAACCACCCGGGCACATGCAGAAGGAGTACACGCCGCGCGCCCCGATCTGCGCGGTCAGGAAGTACTCGGCCGGCTCGAGGCCCGGCTGCCCCGCGTGGACGCCGTACTGGAGCGCGTCGATGTGTGGCTGCGGGTGCTCGCAGCGCGCCCCGATGGCAAACGGCTTGCGCGCCATCTGCACACCGAGCTCGGCGAGCCATCCATAGACGTCGCGCGCCGAGTGCCCGGTCGCCAGGACGACCGCGCTGCCTTCGATCTCGGTTCCGTCCCCGAGCCGCACGCCCGCGACCTCGCCCTTGGCCGTCCGCAAGAGCGCCACGACCTTGGCCCCGTAGCGCACGTCGCACCCTGCGTCGCCCAGGAAGTGATCCAAGCGATCGAGGATCCGGATGAGCTGGTTGGTCCCGACGTGCGGGTGCGCGTCGATCATGATGTCGCGCGGCGCACCGGCGGCCACCAGATCCTCGTGGACGCGCCGGATCTCCTCGTCGCGCCGCCGCGTGTAGAGCTTGCCGTCCGAGTAGGTTCCGGC
>SYDZ01000214.1 GCA_005801025.1 Actinomycetota bacterium | reverse complement strand
GCAGTTCCCTCTCCCACTACGCTCCAGCCAGTCTCCGCCGTCAAGGGATCAGAAGCAGATGGACAGGTGACCTTAGACGAGCCGTATACGCGATAGGTATACGTTGACCGCACCCCACTCGCTGATATCTCGCGCGCCACGAGGGATGCGTAAGTTCCCGAAACAGCAGGCCCACCAGCGAGCACAACATTGGCCGTCCTATCCGACGAGATCACTGCTGTTTGCAACCCGTCGTAGGCCGAAAGAGAAACTGTCAGGCGTTGGTCAGGTGCAGTTAAGGCATTTTGAGTACCGCCGTAGTAATGATCGAGAATCCACGTCCAGTCTTTTGCCTTTTGCTCCGCAGTGAGGATGCTGTCCCCGTAACTGCCAGTGGCCCAACCGTAAGCACCATATTGACTCATCCCCCGTCCGTGACCGTAACCCTGACCTTCAATCACGATCGCCACACCAGCAACAGAGTCCGTGGGTGCTGCGCGCGCAGAACTCAGTGGACTTGACACAACTGCGAATGCGCAGATCAACAATCCACCCAAAGTGGCAAGGCAAGTTCGTTGAATACTCGTCATCAAGTTACGCACATAGAGTTATCGGTCCGAAAAACGGTTCCCTAAAGCGATTTCGGGGCTCGTCACGGACCTTTTCAGGCACCTCGCACCGTACTCGTTTCTATCGCATTTGTCCCGTCAGTAACTACAAAAGACCTGCTCAGCGTTGACAGGCCCGTACTGCCAACTCGTCTACTAGGTCATTCATGGGGTCTCCACTGTGACCTTTCACCCATTGGAAACTGGGTCTCTTCGCCGGGTCGAAAGCTTCGTACATGGCAATCATCGGCTTCCACAAATCTGTATTGGCAACGGGCTCTTTCTTCGCATTGCGCCAACCGTTGGCTTTCCAGCGCACCCACCAGCGATCGCTAAAACATTTCACGACATAGGTCGAATCGCTGACGATGACCAAGTGTTTCTTTTCCGCATCTGCGATTGGGGCGTTGACGCGTATCGCCTCCATCGCCGCCATCAGTTCCATGCGTTGATTGGTCGTCCCACTCTCGCCACCAGAATCATGGCGTTCACCAGTTGGAGCGACGGCCCACGCCCAGCCACCAGGGCCAGGGTTGCCACTGCATGCCCCATCGGTGTACACGAGTAGCGAGTCTGACTGCGTGGGGAACTCAGGTGAGGAACTCATAAGCCGCCTATATTCTCACACTCAAACGCTGATTGCGGTGACTACCAATCGGTAACTCTGCGAGACTGACGGAATGCTGTTTGACGGTTCCATGCACCAACTCCCCGATACCGACCCCAGCGAAACCCAAGAGTGGCTTGATTCTCTCGATGCGGTCATCAATGTGCACGGAAAAGTACGTGCGCGCTATCTCTTGTCCCGATTGCTGGAAAAAGCCCAACAGAGTCAAGTGAGTTTTCCTGCCACCGTTTCCACGCCCTACGTCAATACCATCCCGCGCGACTACGAACCATGGTTTCCAGGTGACGAACATATTGAGCGTCGCATCCGCGCATTCATCCGTTGGAATGCTGCGGCCATGGTCGTGCGAGCCAACAAAAACGCTGAAGGAATCGGCGGTCACCTCTCCACCTTCGCCAGTTCGGCCAGTTTGTACGAGATTGGTTTCAATCATTTCTTTCGTGGCAAGGATGATGGCAATGCTGGCGATCATATTTATTTTCAAGGTCATGCTGCCCCAGGAATTTACGCTCGAGCATTTTTAGAGGGTCGTCTGAGCGAGAACGATCTTGATCATTTCCGTCGCGAAATTGCTCGACCCGGTCAAGGACTTTCAAGTTACCCTCATCCGCGCTTAATGCCCGAATTTTGGGAGTTCCCAACAGTGAGCATGGGACTTGGCCCGATCAGCGCCATCTACCACGCCCGTTTTAATCGAGATTTGATGAATCGTCACATCGATGACACCAGCGCTAGTCGAGTTTGGGCGTATCTAGGAGACGGTGAAACCGACGAGCCAGAAACTCTCGGAGCATTGTCGTTGGCGGCGCGCGAACAACTAGACAATTTGGTCTTCGTTGTGAACTGCAACCTGCAACGACTAGATGGACCCGTGCGTGGCAATGGCAAGATCATTCAGGAACTTGAAGCAGTGTTTCGCGGTGCCGGATGGAATGTCATCAAAGTTATTTGGGGCTCCAAGTGGGACAATCTTTTGGCTCAAGACGACGACGGCGTGTTGCTGAATCAAATGAACGCAACCGTTGATGGAGAATTTCAGCGATACACGATTGAGAGTGGCAACTACATTCGCGAAAACTTCTTTGGACCCGACCCGCGTTTGCGTCAAATGGTGGCCCACCTGAGCGATGATGAACTCAGCACATTGCCGCGCGGTGGTCACGATTACCGCAAGTTATACGCTGCTTATCGCGCTGCAGCACAAAACTTAGGGAGTGGACGCCCGACAGCGATTTTGTGCAAGACCGTTAAAGGCTGGACGCTAGGTCCCGATATTGAGGGTCGTAACGCAACACATCAGATCAAGAAAATGAATGCTGAACAGATTCGTTTATTGCGCGATCGCCTCCACCTCAACGAAGAAATACCAGACTCAGCCTTACAAGGCGATATACCTCCATATTTTCGTCCACGAGAAGGCTCAATTGAGTATCAATACCTCATGGAACGTCGCCGTGGATTGGGTGGCTCGCTTCCCAAGCGAGTCATTCGCGATCGTCGACCACTTGAAGTGCCGGCAGACAGCGTCTTCACTGAATTTGATGCTGGGTCTGGTGGACAAGCAGTCAGCACCACGATGAGTTTTACCCGCTTGTTGCGAAATTTAGCCCGGGACGAAAAGTTTGGATCGCGTGTGGTACCGATTATTCCCGACGAAGCCCGCACATTCGGCATGGACTCACTCTTTCGAGAGTTCAAAATCTACGCCTCACAGGGTCAGAAGTACGAACCTGTTGATCACGACATGCTGCTCTCATACACAGAGGCAACCGACGGGCAGATTCTGGAGGAAGGAATCACTGAAGCGGGTGCAATGAGTAGTTTCATTGCTTCGGGCACGTCATACGCCACACGCGGTGTACCAACGGTACCGTTCTACACCTTCTATTCAATGTTTGGTTTTCAGCGAGTTGGTGATTTGATCTGGCAAGCCGCCGACGCCCGAACACGTGGATTCTTGCTGGGCGCAACCGCTGGTCGAACCACTTTGATGGGCGAAGGATTACAACATCAAGACGGACATAGCTTAGTTTTGGCTTCGACCGTGCCCGCCTGCCAGTCCTATGACCCAGCCTTTGCCTATGAAGTTGGAGCCCTTGTCAAACATGGTTTAAGTCGCATGTACGGCGGCGCTAGCGGACCAAATGGCGAAACTGATCCCGACGTGTTCTACTACCTGGCGCTGTATAACGAGAACTACCCGATGCCGGCGCGTCCAGCAGGAGTGACAGACGCCGACATCGTTTCTGGCCTGTATCAATGGTCGGCCGCTCCAAGTGGACCCGACGTCAAACACCGCTCCACGATCTTGTTCAGCGGTTCGGCTCAGGGTGCTGCGATTGCTGCCGCCGAAGAACTGTGGACGCTGTTCAATGTTGCTGTTGATCTGTGGTCCGCAACCTCGTATAAAGCCTTGCGCGAAGACGCCTTAGCAGTCGAACGCCATAACCGCCTTCATCCCAGCGATCCGCCCAAGGTAGCGCGTGTGACAGCACTCTTGAACGGGTGCAATGACCCAGTGGTCGCTGTCAGCGACTTTATGAAAATTGTCCCTGAACAGATTGCCCGCTTTGTACCTGGGCGTTCATTTACCGCACTCGGAACTGATGGCATGGGGCGCAGCGATACGCGCCATGCATTACGTTCCCACTTTGAAATCGACATGCCCAATATCGTTGTCACGGTCCTCGCAGCACTCGCACAATCTGGGGCCGTGAGCCCCGCCATTGTTCAGCAAGCCATTGCCACGTATGACATCAAACCCTCTCGGATCGATCCGTACATCGTTTGAAACTTGCGCTTAACTATTCGCCAGACTTTGAGTACCACTTACGCAAGGCAATTGTGCCGTAGAGAAATGATCCACTGGCCACAATTAAACTCACAGCACCTCCGAAAACGAATACTGCTGTCTCATTCATGATTGCTTTTTCCCTCCAACAATAAATGATCCAAGTGCTAAAATTGACGGGACCCAGATGCCGACGTAGATGCCGTTGAGGCGACCAGCGATGTCAGTTTTGTCGGCGCTGAAGTACAGGCTGATGCTGAACACAAAACTTGCTGCTGCAGCCAAAATCAGGGCAATCTTAAAAAGGGTTTCCGGTTCAGGTTTATTTCTCATATCTTGAACATAGTCGGGGCTGATTTACTTCAAGGAGTCAAACAAGTAAAAATCTGCTACAAAGCCTGCAAAATGTCCGCAACGATGTCGTCAACATGTTCAAGCCCACAACTCAGACGAACAGTCCCACCGGTGATTCCACAGTCCGACAATTCTTCTGAAGTCATTCCCGCATGAGTCGTCGACGCTGGATGAGTCACCAGTGTCTCGGGGCCGCCCAAGGAAGTCGCTGGACGACAAAGTTGCACCGCGCTCACGAATGTAGACCCAGTCTCCAA
Source organism: Actinomycetota bacterium (assembly GCA_005801025.1). Lineage (GTDB taxonomy): Bacteria > Actinomycetota > Acidimicrobiia > Acidimicrobiales > Ilumatobacteraceae > Casp-actino8. Next base: position 4,695 of record SYDZ01000214.1, on the reverse strand, counting down.
ACCTCCTACAAGATCAAACGAAAGAACGCCGCCGTGCATACGGTATTGACGCTGACCTAGAGCGAATTGTGGGTGAGATTCAAGGCCTGGATGACGTACCCAATTCACTGCAGGGTGAGATTCAAGAGCCCGGCCAACGGCGACTGCCGTCGCTCCTTGTTGGCGCAATCGCGGAGCCAATGTGCGTAGACCGCGTAGACCGTTCAGGGCATCAAAGGGCGAGGCGCAAGCACCTTGTAAAACAGCGAAGCCCCACAGAGCATCAATCAGATCTCGTTCACCGGAAACAACGCCCAGAGTGGCATCGTTGTGGCCAGCCATGGCCTTAGTCGCCGAATGCACGACCAAGTTCACGCCGTAATCAAGCGGACGCACCCCAAGTGGCGTTGCCAACGTGGCATCAACAACAGTGATCGGACCAGCGATGGCACCGAGTTCCTCTAAATCAACGAGATCAAGTAAAGGATTCGCCGGTGTTTCTGCGAATACCAACATCGTGCGCCCAGGAATGATGGCTTCACTCAATGCACCAGGGACAGTCCCATCAACAAATGTGACATCAATGCCAAAGCGCGGACAGACTCCCGCCAGTAATTGCATAGTGCCGCCATACAACTGTTTTTGGGCCACGATGTGATCGCCTTTGGAACACAGACCTAAAACAATTCCAGCAATCGCTCCCATACCCGAGGCGTATGCCCGGGCTGCTTGCGCGCCTTCAAGTTCAGCGACAGCATTTTCAAAGGCGTTGACCGTTGGGTTTCCATGGCGACTATAAAACTTTTTGGCCTGCGTCGAATGGGCTAACTGACGACCCTCCTCAAGGGTTCCCATCTCGTACGTTGTTGAAGCCCACAGAACAGGGGCCAATGACAATTGACCATCCGGGCGGCCGCCTCGGACAGCCAAGGTTTCGGGCGCAAGATCTGCCAAGTTGGGATTATCGGATGTGGACATAAATCTATTTCTGATAGTGGTCTCAGTACATCTAGTCAAGCATGACTAGGGGCCTATGAGTGGTTCCATTTACGAGCAAGTCCTCAGTTTCTACGCGGCTTTCGTCAAGGTATCCACAAGTTTCTCGTTTCGCCAAAAAAAACTGCAAAAAGATGCGATGGATTGCTTACTCCAACCTCGGAACGAATAACAGCAATCGGCGCCCATGTTTTGGTCGCTCCACCGAAGAAACGAGCCTTATGATGACTTTTGTTGGGATGCCCCGAGCTCTTGTGACTCTGCGCCATACGCCCGATCGACGCTCGGTCGAGACTGCCCTGCAGTGCCTTGGCTACACAGTGCGCGCGACAGATGACCACGCTGTGAGCGAAGTTTTACTCCACTCATTCCGTCCCCTGCTGATGATCAGCGATGCCATCGATCTTTTTCCCGTGGTCAGTGCCTTGATGCTTCAGGTGCGACGCTGCAACGAAATCTATATCATCGTGATCGGCGCCAACACTCATACTGAGCGCATCGCCATTTTGCGCCATGGAGCCGATGAAGCGTTACCTACGGGTGTCGCTCCCGAAGAAGTAGCGGTGCGGTGTCAGGTGTTGATGAGACGCTCACGCGAATTTCTCCATCCAACTCTTTCATTGAATGAAGCGACACATTTATATTTCGGTCCCTTGATCATTGACTTAGCTCGTCGCGAAATGACAGTCAACCGCTTCCCCATCGCGAGCACTCGACTGGAGTTTGACTTATTTGCCCAACTGTGCCGGCGCCCGCTAGAGGTATGCAGTCGCAACGAACTTGTGAAAACGGTCTGGGGAGCAACCTGGGTCGGGGACACTCACATTGTTGACGTACACCTCTCAAATCTTCGCCGCAAACTCAAGGAGCGAGCCCCCGAGTTGCGTTTTATGCATACTGTGCGCGGTATCGGATTTCGTCTCACCGACGACTTATTGCAATTAGCAGTCCATGATCTGGCCTCATCGCGCACACTTCAGATGCAAAATAGATCGCTAGGCGTACTCAGCAGTTAGCCACCAATTTCCCGCGAACACTTCAACAAGATAGGCCCGTTGCCCGTCAGGCACTTGGACGACGAGTTGAAATCGAGCGACACGACGCGATCGCTCATCCCACCATCTTTCTTCAACGGGCCACGGTCCCGCCCAAGCCACAACCTCATGATTGGCGCCCTTGAGAGTCAACGTTGCGGGGGGCGCGCTGACGAGCCCGCGTCCACTCACTGAGACTGAGTGACCTCGTCGATCTATGACTGCAACAGATAATGCTTCGTGGAATACGACTGCTGGGGCAGGATCGGGAAGCGAGCCCGGCCAAAGATTGAGGTCAGCCAAGGAATCATCTTGAGGGCGCAGTAAGAGTTGCTCACCCGCAGCAGCAGTTGAACCCAAATCAGCCACAGGAATCATGTCGTACACCTGTCGCGGATCACGACCTCCGTTCCAGGATGCAACGGTGACTCCCTGAGGACCCAAAAAACCAATCACCCGAGTGATTGCCCGCGCCGCAGTTTCATCGGCTTGCGACCGCCCTCCCCAAAAGCCTTCTTGGGTGCCAGCATCAGATCTGATCTCAGTTGGCGTGATGCGCAACATCGTGATGCCTGCCGAGGGTGGATCGGTGCCGTTGATCCAACCATCGAGTTGCCAACGCACTCGATCCAACATCGTTGACGAGTGCATGCCTTGCGAGCGATACCACACTCTGTGCGATGTCTCGCCGTGTTCGCTGTCAGCTTCAATACGCATCCGTGTGCATATTTGGCCACGCTCATGAAAATATGTTCCGAGTTCATCAGTCAGAGATTTAGCAGCGAAAATGAGCATGTCAAGTTGCCAAATTGGGTCATCAAAAACTCGCGTGATGGAAAGATCAACTGGTGGCGGAACAGTTGCCGGTGGTGTGTCATCAGTGCCACTGGCCAAACGATGCAAAACCAAACCGATAGATCCAAAACGATCAACAAGATGTGTCGGTGACAAGGCGGCGATATCGCCTAATTGACGCAATCCGAGACGTTCCAACAAATCAATCAACTGTGGTGGACAACCAGCAACTGAGACCAAAACTTTGACTGCGTAAGGAGCCAAGAATTCTGCCGTGGCTGATGCTCCCCCTGGCACCACGATCGGTGTCCCCCGATGAGCCGCTGAACGAGCAGCCAACGTGGCTGCTATTCGACCATCGGCGATGCCAACACCCATGCCACCACCTGCTGACAACACTGCCTCAATATCAAGAGACTCGCTCAAGGTGTTGACCCCTGTGGTCGCCAGAGCAATCAGACGAATGGCCAGTGCATCATCACCTCCGACATATCGCGATGGGCCCCGCGTGGCCAGTAGCAATGATCCTGGTGTTGCTACATCAATCAACGGCACCAAAGTGCCGACCGAACGCACTACTGGCTCAAATAATCGGGCGTCTCTTTGGGGATCATGAGGGACGACGACCAAATGTGGGCAGGCTCCTTGGGCTTGACGTAAGCGCTGACCTAAACGAACACCCTCACCCCAGGCAGCAGGTGAACAACAAGACACTCGTTGCGCATCAAAGACCGCCAAAGGTTGTGATGGGGCATATATCTGCGGGTTGTGAACTATGGCTGCAATGAGAGGCCATGCGGGACTGTGCAAGACCGCGCAACGCGGCGGTTGTCGTGGAAATGACATGGCTATCCAGTACGACGCAATGGCACAACAACACCGACTTGTTCTGCAACAGCGAACTTTTCGGATTGTTGAACAACTGCCGATAACTGACCTTGGGTATCAGGGAGCCAAACCTCGTGCTCGGTGGCGCGGGCGCGCCTACGACCATCAAGTTGCAACACAACTCGTCGGCGTTGTAAGTGGCCATGACCTATACCCACACCTTGCCATTCAACGGTTGTCGCGTTGAGTCGTATATCCACTGACAACGGAGCAGAGTCTCCAACTATGACGAGGATGCCACCGCGTGTTTGTATGCGCGTTTGTACACGTCTCATCAAAGACAATGGCAGTGATGTCACTAAACGTTGTGCCACAAGAAGCACATCAACACCGTCGACAAGAGCCGAGAGCACTACTGCCACATCGGGTCGTTGTTCACCATGATTGCGTGTCCCCGTAGGGTCGCTGACAAATATCGTGCGTTCAAGAGCGACACCAAGATTGGCGGCGGCTAAAACACCAACTGACGGCAGACCGACTACTCCGGCCCATGAACCAGATTGTGTCGGGGCCACCAACACCGCTAGAGCACTTGACATGGCGGCCGAACCAGTGCAGGCAAGTGTGTGCCCTCGCACCAGCCCGAGTGGAAGAGGATCGTCAGATGAAACGCCGAATAACGGAGCGAGTACGGGATGTACCGGCAGCAAACGTTCGTGGGCCATCACTAGATGTGCCCCAGCAATCTGTGAAGCCAAGAGGGCGGAGAGGGCCTGCGGAGAGAGGGAACCAGGTTTTGAACTAGCGACGCCAACAGTCATAGCGACGACTATAGCGAACAGGTGTTCGGTAGTTTCTAGGCGGACTTTTTTTTCAGTCCGTCCAAGAAGTCAATAAAGCCACTAGAGCCCACGGCGAAATAGTCGGCTCCCAATTTGCGAGCATGTTCCGCGTCTTGAATGGCCCCACCGCCGAGAATCACTGGCACATCTTGACCAATTTTCTCCCGCAAGAGGCTCAAAGTCTCCACAACTTTGGGGACTGATTCAGCTGAGGTCACACT
>SYDZ01000213.1 GCA_005801025.1 Actinomycetota bacterium | reverse complement strand
GCGCAGCAGCAGCGCTGCAAGCAGTGCCACAAATACCGGCGCGCTGCAAATGTTGAGCATGACCGCGCTGGACAAACCAATGCGCGCAATTGCAGCGAAGTAGCAAACCTGGTACGCGGCGAACGCGGCTGTCCAGAAGACATCATCGCCGAACTCAAGCGGCATCCGGCTATTGCTCCCCTTGTTGAGGGTGGGCAAGTCGTTGAGTACTCCGCCCATCTCATCCCCGAGGCCGGCTTAGAGATGATGCCCAAGATGGTGGCTGATGGTTTATTAGTCGCTGGAGATGCCGCGGCTTTGTGTTTGGCGGCCGGCATCTGGCTTGAAGGAGTCAATTTTGCTATGGCAAGCGGGATGCATGCAGGCCAATCCGCGTCTGTGGCGATTGATGCCGGCAATGTCTCTGCCAACTCTTTAAAGAGTTATACAGATCGTCTCAACGAAACATTTGTTTTGCAAGATCACAAAAAACTCCGCAAGATACCGCAGCTTGTATTGTCCGACCGCGTGCAGCACAGATACCCCGCCTTCGTAACAGGGGTCGTGGAACGCATGTTTCGCGTTGATAACCCCACCCCCAAGCCTGGTGTCCGTCGCATCGTGCGCGAAGAACGCAAAAAAGCGGGCATTAAACTGAGCGAACTCGTACGTGACGCTCTCACAGGCTTGAAAGGATTTGGCTGATGATTATCTGGCCCGATATTTCGTTTCAGGATCGCATTGATACTTCTGAATTCCGTATTCATGAGCGCGCCCACATCACGGTCAATGATGATTCGTGTCGGGGCTGCTCGACTCGCGAATGTGTTGTCGCCTGTCCCGCCAACCTTTTTGTGCCCACTAGTGATGGTGGCATTTTGTTCAACTACGAGAACTGTTACGAGTGTGGCACCTGCTATCTCGTCTGCAATAAAGAAGGCGCAATCACCTGGACCTACCCTGAAGGCGGCTTCGGCATCGTCTTTCATCGCACGTAATCGGGTGATCACATCATGACGATTGCAGTGTGCATCAAATGGGTGAATTATTCAGGTCCCGTTGAGTCAGACACGCCCGATGAACGATTCGCTGGTTTCTCCTTCGCAGACCAGGCTGCCCTTGAATGGGCCTTGCAGATCGCAGAAAAATCTGCCGATGAGGTACTGGTGCTGACCGCTGGTCCGGTCGGAGCCGAAGCAGTTTTGCGAGATGCACTTTCGCGCGGTGCGCATCGCGCGGTACGCATCGATATTGATCTGACAAGTGACAGCTCTGTCATCGCCCGCAGCCTTGTCGACGCAATGTCTCAACCTCGCATGGTCTTGTGCGGCGACTATTCAAATGATCGTGGATCTGGTTCGGTCCCCTCTTTCATCGCAGCCGAATTAAACATTGATCAAGCACTGGGCCTAGTGGCTCTCGAGTTACCCGAGAATGCCAACACTTCATTCACTGCAGTCCGCCGACTTGACGGGGGTCGCCGCGAACAACTTTTGATCAGTGGTCCGGCGGTGCTTTCCGTCGAAGGCTCAACAGTTCGGTTACGGCGCGCATCACTGAAAAATACGAGGTCCGCCGGCAAACAGGAGATCCAAGTCGCCACTGCGACCAGCGGTCGAGTGGAGACTCCCGCCCTGCGGCCTTATCGCCCGCGCCCCAGAGTGACTCTTGCGCCACTCGGCCTCACCGCCCTCGAGCGGGTCAAACACATCACCGATACATCATCGAGCATAGGACACGGAGAAACAGTTCATGTCGAGCCTTCGGCAGCCGCAACTGTAATTCTCGAATCTTTGCGCAAGTGGGGTTATCTCCCATGACCTCTCACGATGAGGCGCATGTGGCACGCCCCGTCTTGATCATTCCCGTAGGTTCATGGGAACAGCATGGCCCTCATCTCCCTTTCGACACGGATACTCAGATCGCTGTCGAGTTAGGCCAACGTCTGCTATCGGCTCGCCCACATCATTTTCTCGCGCCACCAGTCACTGTCACTGCAAGTGGTGAACACTCTGGATTTGAAGGCACATTATCGATCGGAACTCACACCACGACCGATGTTTTGGTCGAACTTGTACGGTCAGCGACATGGGCACACGGAGTGATTTTTATCAATGGACATGGTGGCAACTCACAAGCCATATCTGACGCCATGAAAATCCTGACCCATGATCAACATAAGGTCCTCTTTTGGTCGCCTCCATGTGTTGACAATACTGATACACATGCAGGTCACACGGAGACATCAGTGATGTTGATCATTTCGCCGAAACAAGTTGACATGAGTCGCGCAACGAGTGGTGATACTCGACCATTGGCGGAAATCATCGGCACGATGCGCACACATGGAGTCAAAGCCGTGAGTGCGAACGGAATTCTTGGTGATCCCAGAACCGCTAACGCTGATGCGGGTCATCACATACTTGATACTTGGACGCAATCATTACTCACAGCATGTGACCAGTGGGTGTGAAAAAGTGATGATATACAATGTTGATTCATCGTGGTGGCGATATCAATCTGCCCAAGGTGACACTGTTGCTGCAGGTTCACCACTCAAAGTTTTTCGTTTCTCCTCGGCCGCCCGCGAGATATTAGAGACCCTTGAAAAAGGCGACGAGCCTCTCGCGTCGGCTAACACTGTCATCACACGACTTGTTGCCGCCGGAGCAATTCACCCGCAACTCACATCCACGCAAGAAGTTGCGCTTCACGCCACAGATGTCACGGTCGTCATCCCCACACACAATGAATCTGTTGATCAACTCACGGCCCTAGTGGCTTCACTGAGTGGTGTTGGCAAAATCGTTATTGTTGATGACGGTTCAACACCACCGATGGCGAACATTGAAGGTGCTCACCTTATTCGTCGCCAAACGTGTGGTGGTCCGGCGGCAGCGCGCAACACTGCTCTAGCCGCAATCACATCTGAGATCGTCTTTTTTCTTGATGCAGACATTTCACTCAGCACGAGACAACGACCTTGGGCTGATTTACTTTGCCACTTTGATGACCCACTGATCGGGCTTGTGGCCCCACGAGTTGCGAGCCAACAAGGACATTCAATTCTTCAACGTTACGAAGAAGCAGAGTCACCTCTTGATCTTGGTACAGAGCCAGCTCGAGTTCGTCAGGGCACGCGAGTGTCTTATGTCCCCAGCGCAGCGATGATGATCCGCACAGCGCTCGTGCGCGCACACCATGGGTTCGATGAAACCTTGCGTTTCGGAGAAGACGTTGATTTGGTGTGGCGACTCTCCAATGCCGGCGTCATCTGTCGTTATGAACCGAGCGTGATTGTGCATCACACGCCGCGTCAGTCTTTCGCGCAAGCCTGGCGTCAACGTGTTTCTTATGGTTCGGCGGCAGCGCAACTAGACGCTCACCATCCGGGGGCTGTGGCCCCACTGCGAATCAATCGTTGGAGCGCTCTTGCATGGGGCGCTCTCGGCTTGGGTCATCCAGTAGCCGCAGTTTGTATTGCTGCTGGTTCAACGGGTGCGCTGTATCAAAAGATTGCCGGACATAAAGATTCACCATCTTTGGCGTTGCACTTGGCAGGTAAAGGAAACATTTATGCGGGACGCACAATCGCCTCGGCTATGACCCGCAGTTGGTGGCCGCTCACTGTGCTCGCAACACTGTTCTTACACCGCAGTCGACGCGCTGTAGTGGCAGCAATCATCCTTCCTTCTGTGTGGTCGTGGTGGAAAAAGAAACCCAAACTTGACCCACTCACTTATTGCACACTCAGACTCGCCGATGATGTCGCCTACGGCACTGGAGTTTGGAAAGGTGTCATTGCACGCCGCAAGATCAGTGCCCTGAAACCTCGTTTTGATTGATCTGCTGGGACTTCTTGAAACCACAACCACTATCTAGATGAAGCTGGGTGAGATTCAGTCGCTTCACGATCAACCGCTGTCCGAGAACAGCAAACTCATTGAGCGCGCTGACCCTTCTTGCGCCGAAAAATGAGTGAGTCACCGGGCCGATGGATCTCGTGTGCTCGCCGCCATTCGGCAAATGTCTGCAGGACATGCGGTGGGTCACCATGGATCTCCGTGAAGCCACCGTTGATGTGTCGTGTATCAAAGTACGAGGCATGTACATCGTTGGCGTACAACTCACATGCCGGTTCCAACCCAAGATCAATGAGACGTTGCCGCTCGGCAGGAAAGTCAGTCACCAAATAGGCACAGTGGTGATAGCCCTCTTGTCCAGCCTGATACATGTCTCGGTAGATCGATGGCGTCTCATCATGTTGCGAAATGAACTGGATCATCGTGTCGCCAAGATACCCAAAGGCATATGAAACATCGGCCTCCTGCGGCGTACCACGATATGTGAACTCATCACAGACATGGTGGTCCGTCACCGAAAAAGGACCGGCACCAAAAGTGTCATACCAATATTTCATCGACTGCTCAATGTCATTGACGAAGTAAGCCTGCTGAAATAGCGGGTACGGAGTTCCAAGTGCGGCCATATTGATCATCCTCTTGCTGTTCAGTCATCAGAATAATCCCCAACATCACTACGCTCGTCACCGTAAGGCACAACAAAGGGGAGAGCCATGGGAGTCTTAGACGGAAAAGTAGCAATTGTGACTGGTGCAGGGCGCGGTATCGGAAAGGCAACAGCCAAGGTCTATGCCCGCGAGGGGGCGAAAGTTGTTGTCGCAAGTCGTACCCCTGCAAATGTGCAAAAGGTCGTTGATGAGATCACAGCTGAAGGCTTTATCGCCATTGGAGTCCCCACTGATGTCGGCAAGAAAGATGAGATATTCAATATGGTTGCCACAACGGCGGAAGCATTTGGCACTGTTGACATCTTGGTCAATAACGCTCAAGGTTTTGGAACCGAAGAAAACCCGCGTGCCTCAACAATTCCTACACCACTTGAAGATACCGATGACGCTGAATGGGATTACACCTTTCGCACTGGTGCATCGGCAACCTTATGGGGAATGCAAGCCGTCTTCCCGCATATGAAAGTCAACGGCGGGCGGATCATCAACTTCTCATCGGGTTCAGGTATCGAAGGCTTCCCCGGCAATACGTGTTACAACGCAACCAAAGAAGCGATTCGTGCCCTGACGCGCACTGCTGCGCGTGAATGGGGCACGTATGGTATTTCAGTGAACACCGTAAACCCATCTCTGAAGACAGATGCGTGGGATAACTGGATGGCGAACAACACCGACTTTGTTGAAGGCTTGAAAGACAAAATGCCGCTTGGATTTTTAGGTGATGCCGAAGAACATGGCGGACCTTGGATGGTATGGCTGGCCAGTCAGGGCGGCGAGTACGTGACTGGAATGACTTTTTTCCTCAACGGTGGTCGCTACATGAACTGAAAAAAGGAAAGCGCAGACCTCAATCAGAAATTCGTTGAACCCGAAAGCCCACGGCTGGTCCTGATACAAATTTCGGCGCCCCCACTGCTCCCTCTAAAAATCTCCATGGTTGAGGTAAATCTTCATCGTCCTTGAGCTGAAGAAACTGACTGAAGAGACCTGACTCACCCATCACTTCCTCGCAGGGGATGCCGAAAGCATTGATTTGGTATTGACCTGGCAAAAATGTCTGACCAGCGATCAATTCGGTGGTGACAACTTCAAATGTTCCGCACGGAGGAGTTTTTGGTCCTCCCGTCGAGGAAGAGATTGCAGTGGTCGACGGCGATTCCACAGCAACGGTTGTCGTCGTACTGGGAACCATCGACGTGAGAACCTCCTGATTACTGCCGCATGAGACGGCAATCGTGGAGAGCAACAGAATCACGACAGTTGATTTGAATTGTTGAACTGTCATAGACGGAATTCTTACCACCTCCCTCGACACTAAGCGGACATGCGAACTGCTGTCATTTCAGTTTTTCGTTGAAAAACGAAATCACCCGCTGCACGCTGGGCTCATCACGTTGCTCGGTCAAGACCGAATGATCCTTTTTACTCTGCGACGGCAATTCAACGGCGATAAAGGCATCGCCAATCAGTGTGCGCAGGGAGGCGAAGCGATCCCCCACTAATTTATCCCCAGTAAAGCGCAGTCCGAGCACCTCGCATCCTCCCTGCGCACGTCGAACAATCGCCGCTTGATCATCAGTGGACAGATTTAAATCAGCAGCACTTTTCTTACCGATATTGAAAGGTAGTGACGGCTGACTGAGAACTGGAGCAATGAGATGATCGTCCACCATCATCCCCAAGGCGAAGCCACCGCTAAAACACATACCAAGTGCACCAATCCCCTTGCCACCAAGTTCATTATGTAACTGACGACCCACAGCGCGTAACCAAGCAATGACTGGTGATGTTTTATTCAGCGCCAGATTGGTGAACTCTTTCGAGATACACACTTTGGACATTGACGACAACATGTATCCGCGACTAGGCACCTTGCCTGGCACTCCAATGAGGTCTGGCATCACCACAGTGAAGCCAGCATCCACAAGATCATTAGCAAATTTGGCGACAGCAGGTGTGATGCCTGGAATCTCGTGTACGACAATGATCCCAGGACCACTGCCTTTACGGTATGTGTCGTGAGTGATGGAGGCCGCAGTCAGCGAACTCTTTAACCAACCACTGAGTACATCTGTGCTCATACCAATCTCCCGACTGCCTCAAGGGCACGAATCGTCAGCGCGTCAACGCCCGCCTTCATGCCCGTCATATCAATCCCTTCTTGATTTCCCATCGCACCGTGTAAGTATCGCGCGTATACGCCCTCACTAATCACGGCTAAACGCCAACACGAAAAAGCCACGTAGTAATTGACACCTAAAACATCGCGACCAGTTTTGGTGGC
>SYDZ01000212.1 GCA_005801025.1 Actinomycetota bacterium | reverse complement strand
CCCTTCTCTAGGGCTTCATCTTTCGACGTTTCTCGTGATGTCACTGCGACATTGTCCAATGTCAGCGTGTTCGCAAGATCCTCAATGCGCTTCAGTTGCTCAATCGTCAGTGAGGCATAATGACTGAAGTCGAAGCGCAACCGTTCATCGTTGACTAAAGAACCAGCCTGCTTGACATGCTCGCCGAGAACCTCACGAAGCGCCCAATGTAAGATATGCGTCGCAGTGTGGTGACGTCGAATGGCGGTACGACGCCGAGCGTCAATATTGGCCTCTACTTGTTGGTTGATGAGCAGTGTTCCTGTTGTCACGCGACATAGATGCCGACGCAATCCTGGCAAAGCGAAGGTGGTGTCGAGAACTTCATAGTTCCCAGTGGAGGAAGTCAGATCACCCGTGTCCCCAACCTGACCACCACTCTCCGCATAAAACGGGGTCTGCTCAAGGAAGACATCAAAAAGACCGTCGTCATCGGGAATAATTGCCACTACTTTTGTGGAGCAGGACTCTCGTTCATAACCGACAAAGGCACCCGTCCCATGCGACTCCATCACGTCTCGGTAGAGATCCATTCGAGAGCTATCAGCGACATTGCCTTTACGGGCCGTCTTTGCCCTCTGACGTTGCCGATCCATCTCCACTCTGAAACCTTCAAGGTCAACTGAGATTTCTCTTTCAGCTACGATCTCTTGAGTTACTTCAAGAGGAAAGCCATAGGTGTCGTGTAACAAGAACGCTGTGGAACCCGACACCACATGATTCTCATCTGCTTGGCTCAACTCATTGTCAAGAATTGAAAGACCAGTTTTTAGTGTCTGGCGGAATCTTTCCTCTTCCTTTGTCAAAACGCCCAAAATGAAATCCTTTTGAGCAATAACATCTGGGTAGGCCACACCCATAGTGCTGATTGCGGACTCGACAAGCGCCGGCATCACCAATTTTTCCGTTCCCAATAAGTATGCGTGGCGGACGGCACGGCGAATGATTCGTCGCAACACATAACCGCGACCTTCATTAGAAGGAAAGACACCGTCATTCACGAGCATCGTGCTTGACCGTGCATGTTCGGCCAATACCCGCAAACTAAAACTTGCTCGATCGTCGTAATCTCCGATTTTGTAACTCGACCCTGTCGCTGACTGCGCGGCCTCAACGATCGGGAAAAGAGCGTCGGTCTCCCACACACTGTCCTTGCCCTGCAGCAGAGCCAATATTCGCTCAAGACCTGCTCCCGTATCAATGGAAGGCTTTGGTAACGGTACCCGTGACCCATCACTTGACTGGTTGTACTGCATGAAAACTAGATTCCAAAACTCCATAAAGCGATCGCCGTGCGGATCGTGTAACGGTCCCCCAGATGGACCAAACTCAGACCCGCGATCAATATGTAGCTCGGAGCAGGGCCCACACGGACCAGTTTCTCCCATTTGCCAAAAGTTGTCTTTATCTGCGAGGCGCTGGATGCGATCCATAGGCACACCAACTTCTTCGTGCCACATCGCCTCAGCTTCATCGTCACTTGTCTGGACCGTTACCCAAATACGGTCTCCATCAAAGCCCAACGTCTCAGTCACGAATTCCCAACTCCAAGGAATCGCTTTGGCTTTGAAGTAATCTCCGAAAGAAAAGTTGCCCATCATTTCAAAAAAGACGAGGTGCCGTTTCGTGCGGCCGACATCATCAAGGTCATTGTGTTTGCCACCAGCGCGAGCGCATTTCTGAATAGTGGCTGCCCGACGATACGGCGCAACTTCATCACCGACGAAGAATGGCTTAAAAGGGACCATCCCAGCTACGGTGAACAAGACCGTCGGGTCGTGAGGAATCAAACTTGCCGATGGAACTGCCGTGTGATCGCGTTCAGCGAAAAATCTGAGGAAACTCGATCTCAGTTCGTGAGCAGTGCGCGGGGACAGATTCATAACGTCTCAATCCTACCCTTGGGCACCTGCCTGAAAGAGATATATTCCTCTAACCTGACCGAGTGAGTAAACGTCCAACAATCCCCGCAACGTCCGTGCGAGTCCGAAAATCGGTTCCAGTCGCTCCAGTCACAGAACTCTCAGGTCGTCATCAAGATCTGCATGAAATGGTCAGTTTTGAAGATCCCCACCATCAACGTACATGGACGTTTGACGCAACTTTTATGCGCTCCTCATGGAAATGCATTTTCGGTGAGGGATGCCAAGGAATTTATGAAGTCTCTACGCCAGAACTCAACGAGGGTTGTTGCTCACTAGGCGCCCACTTTGTTGATGAGGATGATGTTGCCAATGTCGTGAGGGCTGTCGTCCGTTTGACAAAGAAAAATTGGCAATTTAAGGACAAAGCCAAGACGAAAGGCTTCCTGAAAAGCAATAAAGACGGCGACACAATGACGCGCCGAGTGGATGGCGCATGCATTTTCCTCAATCGTCCAGGCTTCGCCGGCGGCGCGGGTTGCGCATTTCATATTGCCGCCACAGAGGCGAATGAGCGCCCACTTGATTGGAAGCCGAATGTTTGTTGGCAGTTACCGTTGCGCCTTGAACACAGCACTGACGCTCACGGATGGGTCAATACTGTGGTTCGCGAGTGGAAACGACGCGACTGGGGCGCAGGCGGCGATGATCTGCATTGGTGGTGCACTGAAAACTCTGACGCTTTTGTCGGCAAAGAGCCTGTATACAAATACCTTAAAGAGGAAATTTGCGAGACTGTAACCGAGGAAATCTACGACTTGCTCGTGGAAATTCTTGAGCGCCCAACAGCAGTCCCGATAGCGCATCCCGTTATGCGAAACCGCAAATAATTGACAATTAATGAGCCTTTTTAAAAGCTTTCTTGCGATCCTCGGGATTGAGATAACGCTTACGAACTCGAATGGCTTTAGGAGTAATCTCCACCAGTTCATCATCGCCGATCCACTCAATAGCCGTCTCTAGTGTGTGAATTTTCGGAGCAGCCAATTTGACACCGTCATCATGGCTATGCGTTCGAATATTGTTCTTTTCCTTGGCACGGACTGCGTTCACGACCATCTCATCGCCACGTGAACTTTCTCCGATAACCATTCCCTCATAGGTCTTGTCACCTGGTTCAACAAATAACTCCCCACGCAACTGCAAGTTGTCAAGGGCATACGCCGTGACCATTCCCTCACGGTCAGCAATCATCGCGCCACCCAAACGATGAGGTAATTCACCGCACCAAGGCATCCAACCGGCATGGTTTTGGTGCAACATGGCCGTACCACGAGTCGCTGTCATCAGCAACGAGCGGAAACCAATCAGACCACGGCTAGGGCATTCAAATGTAATGACTGAGCGTCCTGG
>SYDZ01000211.1 GCA_005801025.1 Actinomycetota bacterium | reverse complement strand
TTTGATGCTGGTTTCGGATACATCTTTGGACCTGAGCAATACGGTGGTCGAGGACTTCCCGCTGCGTACTCAAAGATTTATGAGTCCTTGGAAGCCAACTACGAAATCCCCAACCAATCTTGTTTCACCATCGGACTTGGAATGGTTGCTCCAACAATCGTGGCGCACGGATCCGACATTGCTCGCAAAACTTATGTCCGCAAAATGTACCGCGGCGAAATTGTAGGTTGCCAACTATTCAGTGAGCCTGGAGCAGGTAGCGATCTTGCGAGTTTGAGCACCAAGGCCGAGCGCGATGGCGAAGAGTGGGTCATCACTGGTCAAAAGGTTTGGACGAGTGGCGCGCACTACAGCGACATCGGTGAGATCATCGCCCGTACTGACTTTGACATGCCCAAGCACAAAGGACTCACTGGTTTCATTGTGGATATGCGTGCGCCCGGTGTGGAAATTCGCCCGCTACGCCAGATGACTGGTGGCGCAAGTTTCAACGAAGTGTTCTTTAGTGAAGTGCGCGTGCGCGATGATCACCGTCTCGGAGATATCAACAACGGATGGAATGTTGCGCTCACAACATTAATGAATGAGCGCGCCGCAATCGGTGCCGGTGGTGGTGGCGGTGGAATGTTCACACGTGTCATCGAAATGGTCAAATATTACGGACTCGAAAAAGACCCAGTCGTGCGTGATGCTTTAGCTGATTTGATCATTCAGAACAAAGTCGCTGGGTTCAATAATCAGCGCGCCATGGATAAAATTAAAGCTGGTCAAATGCCTGGTCCAGAAATGAGTATGGCTAAGTTGGCAGGAACCGCGAACATGATGCGCATGGGTGACTTTGTGTCGATGGTACTTGGACCCAAACTCATTGCGGATAGTGGCGAGTGGGGAACATACGCATGGAACCAACTCATTCTTGGAACTCCTGGTGGACGTATCGCTGGTGGCTCAGATGAAGTGATGCGCAACATCGTGGCCGAACGAGTTTTAGGCATGCCGAAAGATCCAGGCATCGACAGCAAGAGTCCGTTCAACGAACTACGCAAATAGTCGCTTTTAGAAAAGTGTCGGGGTTTCACAGCGGTCGATACGCGGCACACCCGACCACGGCACAAAATTATCCATGAACGCCCAACTGCGACGATGAATTGCCGACGGCCCATATCCCTGCAATGCGGTGCGATGCCAATGACATGGGTACCCCTTATTGGTATCAAGACTCCACAGTGGGTAATCAACGGCCAACTGACGCATCAGACGATCACGCGTGACCTTTGCCAAGATTGATGCTGCGGCAATCGATAGCACCGACGTATCGCCCTTCACTTGCATCACAACTTTGGGAATCAACGGTGTCACAAAATCCCAACTGCCATCAACTACTGCGGCATCGGGAATAACGGTCAACTGTGTGAGCGCGCGTTCGGTGGCGAGTCGCTGAGCGTCGGCCATTCCAAGTGCATCGCATTCAAGATGTGAGGCGTAACCCACAGCCCACGAGGTGCACCAATTGCCCACGGTTTCAAACATCGCCTCGCGCGTTTTCTCAGTGATTGATTTTGAATCCCGTACCCCAGCAAGATCTCCTGTGAGTGGCAAAACTGCTACGCCGACCGCTAAGGGTCCCGCCCACGAACCCTTGCCCACCTCATCAATGCCGACAATCACTTGATGCCCTTGCTGATGCAAGGAGCGCTCAAGATCGCGCGTCGGAACGAGTGCTGCAGAACGAGTGGCCATCAGATGAAATGCAACCCCACATTGCCAGCGATGACTCGACCGATCACCACAAATGGCGAACCTGAAACGGTGAGCAGTGGGACCGCGTGCGGGTCAACAGCGGCCAATAAACCGCCCGATGTTTGTGGATCAAAGGCCACTGTGTCAAATGCCGCGTCAACACCTGAGGCCAAAGAAATGTGTGACCCGACGGCGGTACGGTTGCGCGCGTCTCCCCCAGTGCGCACGCCCCGTTGCGCCGCCGCGAGGACACCGGGATACACAGGCAATAGTGACGTATTTATTTCAAACTGACATCCCGAACGCTCAGCCATTTCCCATCCATGACCCGCCAAGGCGAAACCAGTCACATCGGTGACGCCGTGCACCCCAACAACGGCCTGTAAGCGCTCGCTTGCATCGCGATTTAACTGTCGCATACCAACAATCGCTGCCGCTTTTTCCGAGTCGGTGCCGCCAGCTAAGGCAATGCCAGTTCCGAGTGGCTTGGATAACAGGAGAACATCACCTTCTTGTGCACCACCCTTAGTAAAAATACGATCAGGATGAACCGTGCCCTGCACAGCCAGACCAAAAATTGGTTCAGGGTTGCGGATCGTATGTCCACCTGCAACCGAGCCTCCCGCTTGCACCATCACCTCGGCTGCTGCTGCAAAAATTTCAACGATGGCTTGACGTGGGAAATTCTCTGGAAAAGCAGCGACATTCACAGCCATCAAAACTTTTCCACCCATGGCATACACATCACTGCACGCATTTGCAGCAGCGATCGCTCCAAAGTCTGAAGGATCATCGACGAGTGGTGGGAAGAAATCCGTCGTGCTCACTAGGGCGATGTCATCGCTCACTTTGTACACCGCAGCGTCATCAAAAGGAGCCAAACCAATCAACAAAGCGGGGTCAATAGAAACTGGCAATTCACCCACGAGCCCAGCCAATAAGTCCTTGCCCCACTTAGCAGCACAACCACCACAACTTGTCCACTTAGTGAGTTTCAGTGGTGCGCCATCGAACATGATCTCAGTCATAGAGCGAGCCTAGAGTGTGAGGGAGTTCGCCGTTGGTCCCTACCGAGTTACACGCGAAGATGCCCGCCACACACCGCTCAAATAGCCCACTCGTCAGCACTGGGGTCGCCCCTTTCAAGTGAATACATCACAGAAGTTTGAGTAACTCGGCAAGTGGTTCACGAAAATCTCGTGTGACCTGATATCCGGCATCACGCAAAGCCTTATTGTCCAACACGCTATTTGCTGGACGCTGGGCAGGACGGGGTGGTTGCAGTTCGGCGGTGCTGATTGGGTGCACCATGGCTGGGTCTTTGCCCATCAGTCGCACTATCTCCTGGACAAATCCATACCAACTGACCGCCCCTTGATTGGTGCCGTGAAACAAACCAGAACGGCGATCAAGGGCAAGGCGATACAACAACGGCGCTAGATCAGATGTAAATGTCGGATGGCCAAACTGATCATCCACAAACGAAAGTGAATCACGTTCTTGAGCCAACTTGTGCACGGTCTTCACCATGTTGTTGCCGTAAAAACCACACACCCATGATGTGCGCACGACTGCCACGCTGGTCTCAAGAGCCATCGCCTCGTGCTCGCCAACTAACTTCGTTCGCCCGTAGACACTCTGGGGATTCGGCACATCAGTTTCAACATAGGGGCCGATTTTCGTTCCATCAAATACATAATCGGTGCTGATATGGACGAGATGAGCACCGATCGCATCACTCGCTTCAGCAACCCAACGCACTGCCGCGCCATTGACCAACATTGCTGTCTCGGCGTTACTTTCACAGGCATCAACCGCAGTAAATGCGGCACAGTTAATCACAGCGTCTGGTCGCTCACCGGCAACAACATCTTGGACTGCTTCACGGCTAGTGATGTCAACTGTGTCAATGTCAATGCCGAACGCATCGTCACCACCAGCAGTGATCACACTCATCAGATCCCGGCCAAGTTGACCATTGGCACCAGTCACCAAGATTTTCATCACGTCTCGCTATTCACAGACCGGCACGAGCCTTCAGGGGCTCCCACCACGCTCTGTTAGCGCGATACCACTCCACGGTTTCGGCAAGGGAATCTTCAAAGGGGCGACTCAATGTCCAGCCGAGAGCACTCAACTTGTCGATGTGCACTGAATACCGACGATCATGCCCTAAGCGATCAGCAACGGGGGTGATTGAGCTTTCATCACGACCACAGAGCGCGAGTAGCCGATAGGTGATTTCCCGATTGGTAATTTCATTATGTGCCCCAATGTTGTACACCTGGCCTACTTCACCTTTTTGTAAAACGAGGTGCGCGGCGATGTTGTGGTCTTCTACATGGATCCAGTCACGAACATTGCCGCCATCACCATAGAGAGGAACTTTTTTGCCATCCAACAGGTTTGTTGTAAACAACGGAATCAATTTTTCAGGAAACTGGTACGGGCCGAAATTGTTTGAACAGCGGGTCACAATGACAGGCAGACCATAGGTTGTCACATACGACAAAGCAATGAGATCGCTCGAGGCTTTGGATGCCGAATAAGGCGAACGCGGACACAAAACATCTGTTTCGCTGAACGAACCTTCGTCAATGCTGCCGTAGACCTCATCAGTTGAGATGTGCAGAAAACGTTGGACCTCAACTTGTCGGGCCACATCGCACATGACATTGGTGCCGTAGGCGTTGGTCCGCACAAAGGCATAGGGATCAACGATTGAACGGTCAACATGACTTTCGGCAGCGAAGTGCACTACTTGGTCGTGACCTCTCATGGCAGCGAACACTTCATCAGCGTCACAAATATCACCCTGCACGAATGTGCAACGTTTACCGTCCACCACATCACGGATGCTTTCCAGATTGCCGGCATAGGTCAATTTGTCAAAAATGGTCACCGAATCATCGCTATGAGATAACAGCCATCGCACATAATTCGATCCGATGAATCCTGCTGCGCCCGTGATAAATAGTTTCAACTCAGGTCCTCATTGGCCAATAGGGACGCCGACCGATCGCAAGATCACAGCGCATTGGATTTGTGCGATCGCGTTCACTCATGATTGGATCAGTCACTCCCCAATCAGCACCAATGGCTGGATCATTCCAAGCCACGCCTAGTTCATCAGCAGGGTTGTAATAGCCATCAACGAGATACGTCATGACCACTTCTGTGAGAGCTGAAAAACCGTGGGCCACACCTGGTGGGATGTACACGCCCTTGTGGTTTTCGCCGCTGATCTCAATCATTTGTGTTGCGCCGTCGGTTGGGCCACCTTCGCGTAAGTCATGAAGCACCACGCGTATCGTCCCCACTGGCGTGTACCAGTAATCTGATTGATGCATGTGATAATGCAAACCAACAAGCGCTCCAGCTTGCTTATTGGAACGATTTCCTTGAATCATCTCGCGTCCATTAGGAAACCACTCGCGGCGATAAGTCTCGATAAACAGGCCGCGCTGATCACCGTGAATTGTCGGTTCAACGATAAAGACACCGTCAATTTTGTCGCTCGCAGATACCTTGGACATTGTTTACTCCGTGTCAATCTGGCAATGATCGCCAATCATCAAGCGCAAGGCGCGCGGTCTCTTTTGTGAACGAATGACTTCAGCCTCGCGCCCGATCAAACTATCTTCAAGCCGCTTGATGTCAATGATGCGACTACTTTGCATAATCACCGAGTGCTCAATTTCACTAATCACGATCTCGCAACCATCACCGATAGCAGTAAAAGGACCAATGAAACTGTCAATAATTCGTGCGTTCTTGCCAATGACGAGCGGTCCACGCAGGATTGAGTTTCGCACAGTGGCTCCAGCCTCGACGACTGCTCGCCCATCAAGAGTGGACAAATCGTCAACGTCACCATCAATGCGTGGAGTGATGACCTCAAGAAGCAGACGATTGGCTTCAAGCAAAGGCGTCAACTTTCCGGTATCAATCCACCAACCAGTCAGTAATTCTTGGCGCACTATTTTGCCTTGATCAACAAGCCATTGAATGGCATCTGTAATCTCAAGTTCCCCGCGTGGTGAGGGCGCGATGGCTCTCACAGCCTCGTTGATCGTGCGATCAAATAGATACACACCAACTAATGCCAGATCCGTCGGCGGGTCAGCAGGTTTTTCAATGAGACGAATGACGTTGCCAGCAGCGTCAAGTTCAGCAATACCGAAGCGATGTGGATCAGGAACTTTCTTCAACAAAATCTGTGCTGTTGGCGGGTTACTTGTAAGCCGCGCCGATTCAAATGCGTGGACGAAAGCAGCCAAATCCTGTTCCAGGAGATTGTCTCCGAGGTACATCACGAAATCATCATCGCCAAGAAAATCCGAGGCGATGAGAACACAGTGAGCCAAGCCGAGTGGTTCATCTTGAGGAATGAAAGTGAACTGGGCCCCGAAATGAGAACCGTCACCCAAAGCGCCCATGACTTCGATACGGGTGTCACCAACGATCACGCCGATATCAGTGATACCCGCCGCGACCATGGCCTCAATGCCGTAAAACAAGATCGGCTTATTGGCCACTGGCACCAATTGTTTGGCGCTGGTATGAGTGATCGGTCGAAGACGAGTTCCAGCACCCCCAGCCAAAATCAGTGCTTTCATGTGTCTCCGTCTCAATAGTCGGCCACTGCTGGCTTGTTGGAAAGATCTTAGCGAGTCCGTCCGGAAAGTATTATTACTTTATGGGTGGTCCGCTCACGCCAGAAAAATAATCCAGGACTTCCCTCGCTTCAAAACCGAGCACTAGCACGGCCTTGTCATCAATGGTTTCAGGCAATACCGCCAAGTTGAATCGTCGCATGCCACCTGATGCCAACGGTCGCAAGAAGTTGGCTGTTTCCAAAATATTGAGCCCCGAATCAACAGTGAGCGAATTAATGGCGGCATTTACCAATTCACTTGTTCGTAGTGGATTGGATGTTGTCTGCTCAATTGCTTTTGTCACAGCAGATGTTAAGAAAATCTGTTGTCTCTCAATACGCCCAAGATCAGCACGACCATCAATTTTCCATTGACCATCTTTGAATACTTCAAAATAACGACTCCGCGCATAAGCCAAC
>SYDZ01000210.1 GCA_005801025.1 Actinomycetota bacterium | reverse complement strand
GCCTACGCCGCCTTGGCGGCTTTATTTGGCGGAGCAGCGCTGATCGTTTGGATATGGCCTGAAGGATTTGATGATTCAGCCACGCATCGCTATTTCAAAATCACCTGGTCAGTGGCGGCTGTCAGTAGTTACGTTGTCGTGGCCCTGCAGGCTTCACTCACATCAGGCACATCAGTTACCCAAACATTGGTGCCGTTGATTTCATGGGGTGAATTATTTAAAGAAGCGAGCGGCTTGGCCGTGTTGGCGCGTTTGTTCCTCGTGATGGGATGTCTCATGTTCGCCTTTTACCCTGATCGTCTCGTTGATCCCCAATCAAAGAATCTTTCGTTGGGACTCTCAGGCGCCGCCATGGCAACTTTCGCCTTCACTCGCGCCAGCCTTGATTTTTCAATCCTTGGAACTACGGCTGCATTAGTGCACAACCTGTCCATCGCGCTGTGGTTTGGTGGACTTATTTTCCTTGCCCAAACGGTGCTGATTGCCCCCGGTGGTGATGACCTGATGGCAGCCATCAGACATTTCTCTCGGCGCTCACTGCTGATTATTTCAGTCACCGTGATTTCGGGTGTAGTGCATCTATATCAACTTGATGGCGGCGCAATCCTGACAAGTCGACATGGACGCTTAGTGATTGTGAAGGTCTTCGGCGTCGTTGCGATGGTCTACATCGGTGGCGCAACGCGACAATTCATTTCACGAGGTCTCGCGAAGAAACGCCAACTTGATGGGCGTACCGCAGCAAAACTTCGTCGCTTTGTTCTCACCGAAGCGGCGTTCGGCGTCTTTGTTCTTGCGTTGACTTCATGGTCTGTAGCGACCTTGCCTGATAAAGCGCCACCACCAGGATCTGATCGAACTGATTACGCCTTTGTCAGTGAACGTTCAGGTGGGGGATTTGATGTGCAACTGCACATCACTCCCGCCCTTGTGGGTAGAAACGCCGTGCGAATTGATGTCTATTCCCCCGGCAGTGGCTTAACTGATCTCACGGTGCAATTCACTCCCCCCACGAATAATGTCGCCAGCGTGACACTCAATGTCCCTATTGATGGCGCTGGCTCGGCAAAGTTGCCGTTCAGCGAAGGTGTACCTCTCAATACCCCTGGTCTCTGGACGATCGTCGTGACTGGCAACGGACCTGATGGACCCTTGCCCTCGGTGACTTACTCAGTGTCCATTTTGGCAAATACCTCCGAGGCGCCGGTCAATGAAGATGTGAATGCCACAACATCGACCATTGCTGGGGGAGTTAATTCTCCCGCCACGGTGGTCGTTCCACTCGGAGAAACGACTGTCCCCTCGTCTAGCGGTGTCCGACCAGTCACCGCCACTGTCGTGACAGCAACTCCCTGAGGTCGCGCCGAGTATCGTACACAGGGTGACTAGCAATAACCCAATGCACGACAAACTCGCCGATCTTCTGCAGCGTAAAGAGCAGGCACTTCAACCAGGCGCCCAGCGATCAATTGAGCGCCAGCACGAAAAAGGCAAGATGCTGGCGCGTGAACGACTGGACTCATTACTTGATCCGGGCTCATTCCAAGAACTTGACATGCTGGCGCGTCACCGAGCACAAGCAGCAGGACTTGAGGAGCACCCCTATACCGACGGTGTTGTCACCGGTTGGGGGACTATCAACGGTCGTAAAGTTTTCGTTTTCTCGCAAGACTTCACCGTTTTTGGTGGTGCTCTCGGCGAAGTGTTCGCTGAAAAAATCCACAAACTGATGGACATGGCGTTGCGTGTTGGCGCACCCGTCATTGGTCTCAATGACGGAGCTGGAGCGCGAATTCAAGAAGGCGTCGTTTCGCTCGCGAGTTACGGTGGAATTTTCTATCGCAATGTGCAGTCAAGCGGCGTCATTCCACAGATCTCCGTGATTCTTGGACCATGTGCGGGTGGTGCGGTGTACTCACCCGCCATGACCGACTTCATCTTCATGGTGCGCGAGAGCAGCCACATGTTTATTACTGGACCGGATGTCGTCAAAACCGTGACTGGTGAAGATGTGACCCTCGAAGAACTCGGTGGGGCAATGAGCCACGCCAGTAAGAGTGGCGTGGCGACTTTTGTTTCCCAGGATGAAAAGTCATGTCTTGATGACGTCCGATTTTTGATGTCCTTCATGCCACAAAACAATATGGAAGAGCCACCAACGATTGATACCGGCGATGATCCCGATCGTTTGTGTCCTGAATTACGCGACATTCTTCCCGTGTCGGCCAACCAACCGTACGACATGAAAAAAGTCATTGCATCTATCGTCGATGATGGTGAATTTTTTGAATACTTTCCACATTGGGCGAAAAGCATCATCTGTGGTTTTGTGCGCATTGATGGACACTCTGTCGGCGTCGTTGGCAACCAACCCTTGTTCCTCGCTGGTGTCCTTGACATTGAAAGTGCCGAGAAGGCCGCCCGCTTTGTACGAACCTGCGATGCCTTTAATATTCCGCTTCTGACAATGGTTGACGTACCCGGTTTCTTGCCAGGTGTCGATCAAGAATACGGCGGCATCATTCGGCACGGTGCAAAGTTGCTTTATGCATACTGCGAAGCAACTGTGCCGCGAATTCAGATCATTACGCGTAAGGCTTACGGCGGAGCATATGTCGTCATGAATTCCAAGTCCATCGGTTCTGACTTGGCATACGCCTGGCCGACTGCCGAACTTGCGGTGATGGGACCGAACGGTGCAGTAGAAATTGTCTATCGCCGCGAACTTCAGCAGGCTGCCGACCCAGTTGCCCGTCGCGCTGAACTTGTGAACGAATACACCGAGAAGTACGCCAATCCATATGCAGCTGCCGAACGCGGTTACATTGATGATGTCATTGATCCAGCAGAAACTCGTCAGAAAATTGTGGCAGGATTTCGCATGCTTCGGACCAAGCGTGAAGAGTTGCCGCGACGCAAGCACGGCAACATGCCACTATGAGCCATCACGTCACACCAACGCCGACTATTGAAGAGGCGGTTATTATCGCTGCTGCAATTGAAGCAATGTGGCCAAGGCCAGTCGTTGGGCAAGACCCAATTGTCGCTCGACAAAATGCGTGGCGCTTCAGCGGTCGTTGGTGGGCTCGGCCGAGTGTGGCTCGCCGAGATCGCCCGTAGGAAAAACCTTGTATGGAGATCACCACTGTCAGCGATGATCTGATAGTTCTCCACGATGGACGCGATGTCTATCGCTATGAAGACTTACAGCCAGAGACGCAATACACCTTCAACGGTGTGACGGTGACAACGCTTGAGCGTCCTGAAGGTGAGTTGCTCAGTACCTTTGCCACTGTCAATGATGTGCATTTCGGCGAAGTTGACTGTGGTGTGCTTGGCGATAATCGACGCGGACCAATCCAACGTTCACGTCCTAATGAACTGCCTTACCCCGAAATGATGAATCGTGGAGCATGTGCCGAAATCCTTGCCACAAAGCCTGCTTATGTGATTGTCAAAGGTGACCTCACTCATGTTGGGTCAGATGTTGAGTTTGATGCTTTTAGAGATTGTTACGTGGGCTATTTTGCAGACAAACTGCGCGTTATTCGCGGCAATCATGATGCCTATCTCGGCCAACACTTATATGACGAAGATGTATGGATTGAGATGCCAGGAATTTGCGTAGCGTTGATGGATACGGCTATTCCCACACAAACAACTGGGGATATCGCTACTGGACAACTCGCTTGGCTATCTGAACGAGCGGCCTCCACTGACCAAGCAGTGTTAGTCATGGGACATCATCAGCAATGGACCCCAGATCCCACTGGCGGAACTCGGCGCAATGAGAATTATTTCGGCATTAATCCTGATAGCAG
>SYDZ01000209.1 GCA_005801025.1 Actinomycetota bacterium | reverse complement strand
GTACGGAGATGACGCTGCAGCAGTTGCTGCCGTTTGTCGCTACGGACAGGCTTTGGGTCGCGAGTTAGGCGAACCGGAGGGTCACTACGAAGAGACCAACGCTGCCGGCTGGGACCTCGTCGATGATATGTGGGATGCAGCGACCGTCTTATTTGGTGGTCAGGGTTCGGGTCGTATCAACCCCGATAACCCTGGTTACACAATCCAATATCCGCCGAACTGATCAAAGAGCCATCGTGCGTATTGCGGATGCTTCAATCTTGAAAAATCTGGTCTAGGTTTTGATCATGACTTTCACAAAGAACTCACTCGGCAAATTAGGTATTTGGACTTTTCAGTTGGATATGCAACCAATGAAAGAGGCACAAAAAGCCGCCGCTCAGATTGAGGAGTTGGGTTTTGGAGCGGTGTGGGTTCCTGAGGCTGTAGGTCGTGAACCTTTTGCCTCATGTGGATTGTTATTGTCGGCGACTGAAAAACTGATCATGGGAACAGGCATTGCATCTCTTCACGCTCGTTCCGCAATGACAATGTCGGCAGGTCAAAAAACTCTCACCGAAGCTTTCCCCGATCGTTTTCTGTTGGGTATCGGTGTGAGTCATCAACCTGCAGTTGAAGGTTTCCATGGCGCGTCGTACGGCAAGCCTTATTCAAATATGGTGAAGTATCTCGACGCCATGGATCGCAGTTTGTTCTTTGCCTCGGGGCCAACACAGGCTCCAGCGCGTTGTCTGGCAGCTCTTGGTCCCAAGATGTTGAAATTAGCGGCTGAAAAAACTCTGGGAGCCCATCCCTATTTTGTGCCAGTTGAACACACGCCTGTCGCTCGTGCGATTTTGGGTCCCGACGCCTTATTGGCTCCAGAACAAGCCGTTGTATTCAATACCAATGCCGACGAAGCGCGTGCAATCGCCCGTGGTCATATGTCGACATACATGGGCTTGCCTAACTACACCAATAACTTGCGGCGGTTGGGTTGGGGAGACGAGGACCTCGTCACGCCAAATGGGCCATCGGACAAGTTGGTTGATGCCATCGTGGCTTGGGGAACGCTGGACGATATTCATGCCCGCATCAAGGCTCACCTTGATGGTGGAGCAGATCATGTGTGCGTGCAAGTTTTGTCGGCTAATCCGGCTGCGGTAACGATGAACGAATTCCGCGAATTAGCAAGCCTTATTCCGAGTTTGTAAATTTCTCAGTGACCAGTGAGTGCTCCGTAGAGCAATATCGCCAGGGTATTTCGAATTGCGTTTTTATCAGATCCGCGCTTTGCCATTTCGGGCTGGAAGGCTAAGAGTCGTTCGCACATAGCAACGACGGCGGCAGCGGTGGTGAATGGATCAAGGGAGTCGGGAAGTCGTTTTGCGTTCACGCCTTCAGTTACCATCGCCACAAGAGCATTCATAATCAACAAGTTTGCTTCGGTCCGCGCAGCGCGGAAGTAGCGGTTTCCTTCTTCGGCCTTCAGGTTGCGAGCGCGCAAGACCGCATGATTGGTATCCCAAAAAATCATATATGCGTCAACAAATTGACGGGCTTGTTCAAGTCCTGTTTTTTTGTCCCAACCTGGTTGCAGGAGAGCGACTAATGGTTTTTCATCCTCAGTTGCTTCCTTCGCCAATTCCAGAATTGCTTCATCAACATCATTGAAATACTGGTAAAAGGTAGCTGGGGATGAACCAATATCGCGAGTGATATCAACGACGCGAAGGTCCAAGATGCCTTGTTCAGTGAGCAATTTTGCTGTTGCATCAAGTAGCCGGCGACGTGTTGCAATGGCCCGTGCGCCGATGACCCTACCATCAGCGGCGAGGACATCGTCAGTCATTAGTTGGCTCCGTAGACAGGAGCTGTGGCGGGTGCTTCTCGTAAAAGATCGGCAACGACAGCACCAACCTCGGCCGCTTCATAACGAGCACCCTTGTTAAATACTCTACCGTGCTGCCAGCCATCAGCGACCGATAATTCGCCACCCGATGTTTCAAACATTCGTCCCGAGATTTCACAGGCAGATGAACCAAGCCAGACCACGACCGGGCTGACATTGGCGGGATCCATTGCATCAAAACCAGAGTCTGGTTTCTTCATCATCTCGGCAAATGCGTCTTGTGTCATTCGACTGCGTGCTGACGGTGCAATGCCGTTGATCTTAATTCCGTAGCGATCAAGTTCTGCTGCACTGACGATGGTGAATGAAGCAATACCAGCCTTAGCTGCCGAATAGTTGGCTTGCGAAACGCTGCCGAATAAGCCAGCACCCGATGAAGTGGTGATGATCCTTGCTTCAATGGGCGTTCCTGCCTTACTCATCGCTCGCCAATAATCAACGGCATGACGAACGGGGCAGAACATACCGCGTAAATGAACTTTCATCACAGCGTCCCACTCATCAACTGACATATTGACGATCATGCGATCACGAACGATGCCAGCGTTGCAGACCAAAGTATCGAGACGACCGAAGGTATCAATGGCTTGTTGCACCAAACGACCAGCACCATCCCAGTCGCTGACATCATCATCGTTAATGGCCGCTTCGCCGCCCATTGCTTTGATGGTTGCTACCACTTCAGCCGCTGGACTGATGTCGTGCCCTTCGCCTGTGAGTGAAGCACCCACATCATTGACAATGACTTTGGCTCCCTCAGTCGCGAAAGCCAGTGCATGAGCGCGACCAAGTCCTCGTCCAGCCCCAGTAATAATGGCCACGCGGCCGTCACAGATTCCCATTTTTTTGTTGCTTTCTCTAACAGGTGATTCCGCCGTCAATGACGACAATTGAACCAGTCATATAGCGGCCTTCATCAGAAGCAATGAAGGTGAACATATTCGCCATCTCATCGGGTTCAGCGGGATCTATAGGTGTCATGATTTTGCCCATCAATCGGTAATCAGCATCAGTGGGAAGGTCCTTGAAGGAAGCGTAAATGGCGGTATTCGTTCCTCCCGGAGCAACTGCATTGATGCGCACGCCTTTGCCGCGATATTCGTAAGCCAATTCGCGCGTGAGGTTGACGACGCCACCTTTGCTGGCGCAATAGGCAGCGCTCCAAGGAGCGCCCATAATGCCGGATGTTGACGCTGTGTTGACGATGACCCCATCACGACCAGTTTGGGCGTAAGAAGCGAGAAGGTGGGGTAGCGCGTAGCGTGCTACATAGAAAGTCCCGTTGAGGTTGACGGCCACGATGCGGTCGAACCATTCTGGAGTTTCTTCATGACTATTTGCAAAATGTCCAATGCCGGCGATGTTGCAGACGATGTCTAAACCCCCTAGGGCTTTAGCCGCTTTATTGACAACCTTCTCAACCTCCGAGGCTGTGGTGACATCGAGGTCATAAGCCACGGCAGTGCCGCCAGCCTTTTTGATTTCAGCCGCTGTTTCTTTGGCGCCGCGCAAATCGGCGAGGGCAACATGAGCGCCTTCAGCGGCAAAGCGCAACGCTGTGGCTCGCCCAATTCCTGATCCAGCACCTGTAATGAAAGCCCGCCGAGCGCGCAAGCGCTTATAAATCGGCGCTGGTTTCACAGGCGCTTTCTTAACGGCGACCTTTTTCCCTGGTGTTTTCTTAGCACTACTCATTTTGCCCCTCCGTAGGTAGCTCGTAGGTCTTTCTTTAAGACTTTGCCACTTGGATTTCGTGGTAAAGCACTCACGATTTCTAATTGCTCAGGAATTTTGTGCACCGAAAGTTGGGCACTCTTCAGAAAGGAAACCATCTCATCAAAGGTAATCGTCGTATCAGGCTTGCAAACAATAACAGCGCAAGCCCGTTCCCCGCTTTTGTCGTCTAGCAAACCAATGACAGCGGTATCAGCCACAGATGGATGAGCGAACAGCAAGTCTTCAATTTCTTTTGCGGAAATATTCTCACCCTTGCGAATGATGATGTCTTTCAACCGACCAGTGATACTCACAAAACCCTGTGCGTCAATAACGCCGAGATCTCCAGTGCGGAACCAGCCATCCTCGTCAAAAGCTTCGGCGTCAAGAGAAGAGTCAAGATATCCCTGACAGACTTGGCGACCCTTGACTCGTAGTTCGCCTTCTTCTCCAGGGGCACACACCTTGCCGTCAATAACGGTGCGCAACGTTACGCCAGGACAAGGACGCCCATCCGTGACGGCTTTTTTGTCATCGGGGTCATCAACATGAACCATGGTATTGATCGGTGCTTCAGTCAGTCCCCAGCCGCCAATGAGGGGTGCATTAAATGCACGCATCATTTCGGCATGAAGAGTTTTTGGTTTGGGAGCACCACCGCCATTGAAGATGCGTACGTCGGGAAGTAACTGCTGTCCCGTCGGCAATTGATTTTGAGCGTTGAGGTAAGTCAACCAAAAAACGGTTCCCGCGCCGGCACAGGTGACTCCATTTTCACCCAGCCATTTCGGAGTATGTGCAGGGTCAAAAGTCTCAACCATCAGTAACTCAACACCAGTTTGCATGGCATTGAAAAG
Source organism: Actinomycetota bacterium (assembly GCA_005801025.1). Classification (GTDB taxonomy): domain Bacteria; phylum Actinomycetota; class Acidimicrobiia; order Acidimicrobiales; family Ilumatobacteraceae; genus Casp-actino8. The sequence continues at coordinate 1,705 of SYDZ01000209.1, read as the reverse complement.
CCACACCAGTCCACCGACGTGAGTGATCGGAAAGACGACAGCGGCCTTGTCCTCAGGAGTGACTTGCATACTCCACTGCATGCCGTCATTAGCAGCCGACAAACTGTTGTCGCTGTGCTTGGCACCCTTCGGGTCAGCTGTCGTACCCGAGGAATAAAAAAGCCAACGTACGTCATCAAGTTCTGCCTGATAGGTGGCGAGACCAGCAGGGTCTGCTTCGGGCATGTCGGGATCAGCGACAATGATCTCAACATTGCGGCTAAGTGAGGCGACGACTTCGCGAGCCATTGGTTCATAATCAAAGCCACGAAACATGCGTGGAACAATCAAAACTTTGCAGTTTGATTGGGAGACAATAAAACTCACTTCCCGATGTCGGTAGATCGGCAGAATTGGATTTTGAATCGCACCTAAGCGTGAGAGTGCGCCCGTGAGAACGAGCGACTCGAAACGAGATGGTAGGACCCACGAAACATTGGTATTTTTACCGATACCTCTGTGCGAGAGTCCAGCGGCAACTCGTTCGCACCATTTCTTATATTCCCCGTAGGTCAGAGTTCGATCATTTCCATCACGAGCCATCCGTTTATCGGGGGTCATCAGGGCGCGCTCAGATATCAGTTGCCAGAGAGTCTTGCCCGCAGTGTCAATTGTTTCAGCGATGTATTGATTCATGTTGATGGGAGGTTGATTTCTTAGAACGTAATCACGGCGCGGGCGAGCGTTCCGCTTTCCAGACCGTGTACGGCATCTTGCCAATGATCAACGGGGAAAGTTGCGCTCACGAGTTCGTCCAGGAGGATTTCGCCGCGTCGGTAGAGTTCAATGATTCGGGGGATATCACGCTGGGGACTGATTGTCCCGTATCGACAGCCAATAATGCCACGATCGACTTGAGTGAGGCGCGTGTATAGACCCTCAAACTTTGCAGTCTGACTGCTGACGCCGATGACAACAACGGTGCCTTCCCAGTCGAGGCATTCAAGAGCGTTGTAGGTCACGCTCGGATGTGCGACACAGTCAAAGGCCCAATTCACGCCACCCGAATTGAACGGACCGCGTGGTGTCGTTACATTGTGCGGCATGATTGCTCCTACTGCAGCCACGATGTCTTCAGTTCTTCCGTCAAGGAAGTGCGTGGCGCCGAATTTCATGGCTAAGGCTTCCTTTTCTGGAACAGTGTCCACAGCAATGATCGTGGTGGCACCTTGAACTTTGAGGGCCTGGATGACATTGAGTCCGACGCCACCAACACCAAAGACCAAGGCCGATTGACCGCGCTTGACATTGGCACGATTAAATACCGCACCCATGCCAGTGACAACACCACAACCGACAAGAGCAGCAGAGGTCAATGGCACGTCTTTGGGGATCTTTACGCACTGCACATCGCGCACTAAAGTTCGTTCAGCAAAAGCACTCGTTGCAGCAAAGTTGTAAATTGCCTCACCATCAAGTGTGAATGGAGTGCTGGCATTTCCGAGAGTGGCGCGACACGCAGTGGGACGTCCATCCATGCAATATTGGCAAAAGCCGCAAGCCGCCAAAGTAGCGATGATGACATGGTCGCCAGGTTGGACATGAGTGACGGCATTGCCGACTTCTGCAACAACTCCAGCAGCTTCGTGACCGCAGACTCCCGGCGAAGGAACGGGGTACATGCCGCCCATATAGGAGATGTCACTGTGGCATAGACCGGCAGCAG
>SYDZ01000208.1 GCA_005801025.1 Actinomycetota bacterium | reverse complement strand
CCATGGTCGCCCGAATTGGGAGAGTGGTTGAGCCCCTCGTTAGTAGCCCCGCTTGTGGTGTGGTTGAGTCACAGCGAATGCCCTTTGACTGGAGAGACTCTCAGCGTCGGTGCTGGTTGGCAGGCGGGAATGAACATCTCCATGGCGGCCGGTTATTCAGATCGGGACTGCACGGTTGAGTCAATACAAGAAAACATTAAGACTCTGATGGGGGAGCCACACTCGCCAGTCACAGCTTTCTCGTCAAGTGCGATCAAGAATCTGTTGGGTGGATTTCGTATTCCAAAGTGGGAGATGTAACTCATGGAGCAGATGAACGAATTGGGTTTCTACACTCTCCCAGGAGCACCAAAATCACCGCAGGATCTTTTACAAGAGGTGCGAAAGGGTGAGGAACTTGGTTTGGGATCATGTTTCATTTCCGAGCGTTTTAACATAAAAGAGGCTGTGACTTTGTCGGGTGCAGTGGGCGCGGTGTCCACCAATCTCGGCATCGCTACGGCGGCCACTAATCACAACACGCGACATCCGCTCGTGACGGCCTCGTATGCGACCACGATGCATCGTCTGACGGGCGGAAGGTTTTGCCTCGGCATAGGTCGGGGAATCGCTCCCTTGTTCGCAGCTTATGGAATGCCAAAAATTACCACTGCCCAAATGGAGGATTTCGCTCAAGTGATGAAGCGCCTGTTCGCAGGTGAGGTCATCGTGGGTCACGATGGGCCTTTAGGAAAGTATCCAGTTCTCGCTTTGGACCCCAGTTTCAGTGAAGACATCCCACTTGGTATTACGGCGTTCGGTCACAACACTCTTGAACTTGCTGGACGGGCTTTTGATTGCGTGATTCTGCACACATTTTTCTCCGATGAGACGACACGGCGTTGTGTGAAGACGGTTAAGGACGCCGCCGAACGTGCTGGGCGAGATCCGAGCAAGGTGCGGGTGTGGTCCTGCTTTGCCACCATTGGGGACCACATCGCTCCTGATCTTCGCCTGAAGAAAACTGTCGGGCGCCTCGCCACCTATCTCCAGGGTTACGGTGATTTGATGGTCTCCACCAACAATTGGGACCCTCAGGTTTTGCAACGCTTTCGCGATGATGATTTCGTCAGGTCATTTCGAGGCGCCTTAGATGGTGCGGCGAGCACCGAGCAACTTGAACACATCGCCTCACTGATTCCTGATGAATGGTTGGATTCGGCGGCCATGGGTTCGCCGGCACAATGTGTGCAGAGTATTCGTCAGCAGTTTGACTTGGGTGTTGATGGCGTGATCTTGCATGGAGCGACCCCCGATGAACTTGAACCAATCATTTCCGAATACCGCCTGACACGCGATGCCGCGCCTTTCAAGCATGTACGGGCGAACCCCGGTGGGTAACCTGCCCATTTTGGTGCTCTGCAGGTGCCTTGATTGAGGTCGCAGGTGGCTGGGACACAGGAAAAGTCCTCGGTGGAACTCAATTTCACTCGGGGGAAGGCTGGGTCACGACTGTCCACTGTCATTTGGGCAAAAATTGTAGGCGTAGTGACGGCAGGCGCTTAAAAATCTGACAAAGTGGATCTCCATGACTCAAACTCCACCTGTCGCCGATTGGTCGTCCGATTACGATATCTTCGATCCTTCTTATGTCAATGACCCGTACAGTGTGTGGGCCGTTTTACGTGATGAGTGCCCTATCGCCCATACCGATCGTTGGGGCGGTTCGTGGTTGCCGACGCGTTATGAGGATGTCACTGCGATCGCCCGCGATATTGAAAAGTTTCCTTCCGGCTATGGCATCGGGGTTTTACCTGTCGTCCCAGTCTCTGGTGACTCGGAGCAACCGATGTTGCTTCCGTATGGTGTTCCGCCGATCAGTTCGGATCCACCTCTGCATACATGGACCAGGCGTTTATTACTGCCGTGGATGAGTCCGCAACGAACTGAGACCTATGAAGCAATGACTCGGGATTTGTGTAACCGTCTGATTGACGGCTTTATTGAAAATGGTTCGGCGGACGCGGCTGTTGATTATGCGCAGCAGATTCCAGTGCGCGTGATTGCGCACATTCTTGGTGTACCTGAATCGATGAGTGAAACATTCACTGGTTGGGTGCGCGATACCTTGGAGTTTGCATACGATGAAGAGCGCCGACGCCGAGGCGTTATCGGTATAGTTCAATTCTTTGTAGAAGCCCTCAAAGAGCGCCATGAGAATCCAGGCGACGATCTCATTTCTGAGTTACTGATGACCGATGTTGACGGAGAGAAGATTGATGACGGTGTCATTCTTGGGATGTGCGGGTTATTGCTCATTGCTGGAGTTGACACAACTTGGTCCTCTATCGGTAGTTCCTTGTGGCATATCGCGAGCCATCCTCAGGACCGCCAACGACTCGTGAACGAACCGGACCTAATGCCGACCGCAGTGGAAGAATTGCTACGCGCGTATTCACCAGTGACCATGGCCCGGCGACTCGGAGAGGACACTGAATACAACGGCTGTCCGATGAAAAAGGGTGAAAGAATCCTCATGAATTTCCCAGGTGCTAATCGTGACCCGGAAATTTTTGAGAATCCTGATCAAGTGATCTTGGATCGCCAACACAATAGGCATGTGGCTTTCGGGGCAGGTATTCACCGCTGTGCCGGCTCAAACTTGGCGCGTATGGAGTTACGCGTCGCCATTGAGACATGGATCAAACGCATTCCAGATTTTGAAATTGCTGACGCCGGGGGAGTGACGTGGGCAGGTGGCCAAGTACGAGGTCCGCGTCTATTGCCCGTACGTTTTCCATCGCAACGATAATAGAGATGGCGGGTGACTGGATGGAGATCATGGCACCTATGCACGGGACAGTGGTACAGATTGCTCCTGAAGGAACGATTGTGGGTCGTGGGCGTCCGTTAGCAATTCTTGAGTCGATGAAAATGCAACATGACATCGTCTCGGATATTGATGGACGCGTGGAAACAGTGAGCGTTGTGCTTGGAGAGACCGTCAAAGCAGGACAGTTGCTGTGTACTTTGAGTGCCGTTCAAGCATCTGTGCAAGCAGACGAGGAAGTCACATCGGTGTCTTCAGTGAGGCGCGACCTCGAAGAGGTCAATGATCGGCACCAGTTGGGACTCGATGAATCCCGCTTCCCGCAAACTGAGCGTCGTCACGGCCAAGGGCGCCAAACTGCGCGTGAAAATCTGGCTTTGTTGGTTGATCCTGGCTCATTCGTGGAATATGGTCCCGTCGTGATCGCAGCCCAGCGGCGGCGGCGTTCAATTGATGACTTGATTGCACACACTCCTGCTGACGGTCTTGTGGGTGGGCTAGCGAGCATTAACGGAGATGTCTTTCCTGGTCACGAATCACGGGCGGTTGTGATGTCCTATGACTATGCGGTTCTTGCGGGAACTCAAGGATCACAAAATCATCGCAAAAAAGACCGTCTTTTTGATGTCGCGGAGCGTTTGCAGTTACCGATTGTGTTCTTTGCCGAGGGTGGAGGAGGGCGACCAGGCGACACAGATGCTCCTGGAGTTTCCGGGCTTGATTGTTGGGCCTTCCATGACTTTGCACGACTATCTGGTCTGGTTCCCTTGGTAGGGATCACCGGTGGTTATTGCTTTGCCGGTAACGCTGCACTTCTCGGTTGCTGCGATGTCGTGATTGCCTGCGAAGGGTCAAATATCGCAATGGGCGGTCCAGCCATGATTGAAGGTGGCGGACTAGGAGTTTTTGATCCCAAAGAAATCGGTCCTCTTGAGATACAAAGAGCAAACGGTGTCGTGGACATTGTTGTGGCAGATGATGTTGAAGCGGTGGGAGTGGCGAAGAAATACCTCAGT
>SYDZ01000207.1 GCA_005801025.1 Actinomycetota bacterium | reverse complement strand
TCAACATCGAGACCTTGAGCCCAATCAGCGCGTTCGGCCTGATTCATACCCCAAGGGTTTCCTTGGTTTTCCATAGCCCGATAAGCATTTCCTAACTCAGGTGGGAAGTTGCTTTCCATCAATGTGAGATAGCGACGCATATCAAGAATCTTGTCGAGAATCTCAATGTTGACTGGACAAATTTCATCACAGGCTTTGCAGGAGGTGCACGCCCAAATCTCTTCGGAACTAATCCGCTCAAACAGCGAATTCGAACTAATGGTGATTTCTACATCGGTGCCGATGGGTGGAGTGACTCGTCCACCAGGGGCATGCGAAGCAGTGGCCGCCATGACTTCGCCAGTCTTGAGAACAATCTCGCGTGGGTCAAGTGGTTTACCTGTTGCATGTGCTGGGCACACACTGGTGCATCGTCCGCACATCGTGCAGGCGTCGGTGTCAAGCAACTGCTTCCAGGTGAAATCTTCAACAACCGAAGCACCGAATGATTCGAGCGAGGTCTCGGTGAGATTTGGCATGGCCTTCATTGCACCCTTGGGACGATCACGATCTTTGAGGTACATATTCAGCGGGGATGTGAAGATATGTCGCAACATTGTGATTGGCAAAATTGCCAAGAAAGCTACAAAGGTAAGCACGTGAAAAATCCACCAACCTTGATGCCATAGCTCGAGAGTGCGCGGTGCGAGACCGTCCACCACGGATGCCAAGGGGTAGCCGATGAAGGACCACTTTTCGTGATCCATATTTTCGCCACGTGCAGAACTTTGGGCGATGCGGAACATTTCGGCGCCGAAACCGGACACTCCGATCGCTAACAAGACGCCCAAAATGATTGCGTGTTCTGGTTTGCTTTTTATGCGAATGCGATATGGTCGCTGCACATAACGGCGAACGATTGCCCACAGAACACCAACGGTAAAAACTAGGCCTGCAAGGTCACCAACGAGGACATAGCCGCGATACACGTCGCCATGAAGAAACTTCAAGCTCTCTGGTAGTTGATGGTCTAATTCAAGTGCGGTGGTGACACCGAGCAACACAAGAAACCCGAAGTACATCATGGAGTGCATCAGTCCAGCGGCCGAATCACGCAGCAGAGTGCGCATATAAACGCCGGCACGGAAGTCTGCGAGGCGACGCTTGACATTTTTTGTCGTCGTGCGGCGACGGTCTGACGTGCCTCGTTCCCAGTTACGAATGCGATCGGCAAATCTAAATGAACCCCACAAAACTAAAACTGGAATGACGGTGTAGAACGCCAACTGCAGGGGACCGGGGATCCCCCCGAACACGGGGCGATGAATAAGTGACTCTTCTTTCCAGCCGGTTATCAGGGGCATAATGCCCGAGAACACAATGAAGACCGCCATGAAAGAACCTATGGCAATGGAGAGTTGGTGGGGCTTTAAACGCCGTGAGCCCGAAGGAGTGGCGGTGGTGTCATCGTGCGTACTCATGCAGATAGAACGCTAGTGCGCAATGATGAATGACGAGAACCTGTCAGCCGAAATACTGGCGGTCTAATTCACGGATACGGCCAGCCAAGGTGGCAAGCAGTTTGTGCGATAGAGCAGGAATGGCGTCGATCACTGCCAAGAACTGGCGCTGACTGATGACCAACATCACGCAATCGGTATCAGTGGTCACAGAAGCAGTACGCGGCCCGTGATCCAGCAGCGAGAGTTCGCCGACGACCGATCCGCCGGCAAGAACGGCGACTTTTTTACCGTTACGTCGCACAGTTGCGGTGCCACTAATAATGATGAACGCCTCACGACCAGTTTGACCCTGGTCAATGACCAAGGAGCCTGCGGGGAGAGTGACCTCGTCGCCAGCTTTAGAGATCTTTTCCAAATCTTTGGTGGAACACGAAGAGAACAGGGAGACTTTGCGAAGACTGTCAAGATAAGACTTTTTACCGACCATGTCTTTTACTATACGGCACTCGTGAACATGTGCGAACCACTGGAGGGTATCTCAGGGGTCACTCTGATGAGTCTACCGACACACCTCATGTGGGCTTAGGTCGCGCAGTTTGGACTATGCGCCCGCTTGGCTGGCGACGTCCTCGGTTGCCGCCTGAATGACCACTGCATCTCCAAGATATTCGGCTGTTTCGAGAGTCATGTCGTCATTAAATAGGTAGCGCTTCGGGACTCCAGTTGGGATATTCAACTCAGCGATATCGGTCGACGAAATAGCCTCCAGATGCATGACTAGGGCGCGTAATGAATTGCCATGGGCGACCAACAAAACCGTCAGGTCATCTTGTAGTTGAGGTACAACGCAGTCGTTCCAGTAGGGCAACACCCGTGCTACGACGTCCTTGAGACACTCGGTTGCTGGCAGCACGCTGGGATTGAGCAGTCGATAACGCGGGTCGTTGATTGGGTGTTCAGGATTGGTCGGCTCCACTGGCGGTGGCGGAATGTCATAACTACGACGCCATAACTTGGTTTGTTCGGGTCCATGGAGTTCGGTTGTGGCCTTCTTGTCGAGACCCTGAAGGGCCCCGTAATGGCGCTCGTTTAAAAGCCATGTGCGCTGGACCGGCAACCAAATTTGACCCATGGCATCTAAGGCCAGATTGCAGGTCGTGACGGCTCGATCAAGTAATGAAGTGTGTGAAGTGTCGAAGTACAGCCCAGCCTGGGACATGGTGAGACCGGCAGCCGTGGCCTCAGAGCGACCTTGGTCGGATAGAGGGACATCGTGCCATCCGGTAAATAGATTTTGTTGGTTCCATGTACTTTGGCCATGGCGCAAGATCACGAGAGTTCCGGTCACAACCTCAAACGCTAGTCCTCGAGAGTGCCCGCACCGACCTTTTTATCGGGCAGAATGATCACTTCATGGCTAAAGATTTTGGAACCGAGGACTTTGACATCAGCACTGATGGCGTCTTTTCCGATGTCGCTGTGGCGGGTCCAAGCACGGTTGCGACTTATTCGATCACCGAACTTGTGGACGAAATCAATGGGGTGCTCAAGGATTCATTTGAGGAAGGATTCTGGGTCTGGGGCGAAATTAGTGGTCTGAATACGAAGAATCGCCACACCTACTTCACATTGGTTGAGCAGGAGCCAGGCAGTCGCAACAAAAAAGCTCAACTCAATGTGAACTTATGGGCTGGGGACATGGTCAAACTACGGCCGGTCTTGAGCGCTGCTGGTGTGGGTTTAGCTGATGGTCTGAGGGTCCGCATCTATGGTTCGCTGAACTTCTATGGACCCTTTGGAAAACTTTCATTGATCATGCGCGGCATTGATCCGCGTTTTACCTTGGGCGATATTGCTCTGCAGCGTGATGAACTTGTTCGCACATTAAAATTGAGTGGTGCCTACGAGCGCAATCGTCTCCTCGACATTGCACTTGTACCGTTGCGCGTGGGTGTTGTCACCAGTGGTAGTGGCGCTGCCTGGGCGGACTTCAAAAATCAGATCTCCGGTAGTGAACTTGGTTTTCAACTGAAGTTGTTTGATGTCGTCGTTCAAGGTGATCAAGCGGTTGGGGCTGTCACCCGAGCGATTGAAACTCTGGGTCAGCGCGACGACCTCGATGTCATCGTGGTGATTCGTGGTGGCGGAAGTAAAACTGAATTGTCAACTTTTGACGATGAGAAAATCGCCTTGGCGATAGCAAACTCTCCGCTGCCGGTGCTCACCGGTATTGGACACGAAATTGATACCAGTGTGGCTGATGAGGTGGCTTTTGAAAGACATAAAACCCCAACGGCGTGTGCAGTGTCTTTGATTGATCGTGTGAGAAGCTTCATTGAAGAAACTGAGGGTACATGGGAC
>SYDZ01000206.1 GCA_005801025.1 Actinomycetota bacterium | reverse complement strand
GTGTCACGGGAGTCAATCCCAAGCGCATGGTCATGATTTCTATGCTGATGTCAGGCGCACTCGCAGGCTTAGTCGGAATGCGCGCCCTTCTTGGGGATGTCCACGCATATCAAAACAATTTGGCAGAGCAACAGGGATTCAACGGAATTGCTGTCGCACTACTTGGTCGCAATCACCCTCTCGGAATTTTTATCTCCGCATTACTATTCGGCTATCTCGGTGAGGCATCAGGCCGTCTGCAACTTGAAGATATTCCTAAAGAAATCACCACCATCATGACTGGAATCATTGTTCTTGCCGTGGTGATTATTAATGAAGCCGTGAAACGCTGGGATGACAAACGCATTCAGCACAAGGCCGCTTTGGCTTTGGCGACTCGGGCGGTTGCGGAATGAAATTCTTTCAAACTCTTTCCGTGGCCCGTCGCACAATATTTTTGTCGCTTGGCTTCATGCTGGTGTTATCTGTCGTGCGACTCATCACGAACGCCAATGACATCACGAGTTCAGGCACAATCTCATCAACAATGCGTGTTGCCACACCAATCTTGTTGGCTGGGTTAGCAGGACTATGGGCCGAGCGCGTCGGCATCGTCAATATCGGCATCGAAGGCATGATGATCATCGGTACGTGGTTCGGCGGCTACGGAGCATGGAAATGGGGTTCATGGGCTGGGATCGCGCTCGCAATCTTTGCTGGATCTCTCGTCGGCTTACTTCACGCATTGGCAACTGTGCGCTTTAACGTCAACCATGTTGTCTCTGGCATCGCTATCAATATTTTGGCAGCAGGTGCCACTGAATACCTCTCCATCATTTTCTTCAAAGGACAAAAAGGTGGAGGAGAAAGTCAGTCACCGACAGGCAAGGGTGGCTACGGCGAATTTGATATGCCGTTTCTCACTGGGGGACGCGTCGGCTCGTGGCGTAGCCCCGATATTTTAGGCTGGTTTGAACGCAAGCATGATCTACCGCTTTTGCCCGATCTTGCTGGTTTTGCTCGCGGCCTGCTGAGCGACGTGTATGTTCCCACCCTCTTAGCCATCGCCCTAGTTCCCCTCACGGGTTACATTTTGTGGCGCACGCGCTTCGGATTGCGGATGCGCTCTAGTGGCGAATCACCCCAAGCGGGCGAAAGTTTGGGTGTGCCGATCAATCGCTTGCGCTATCAAGCAATGGCAGTGAGCGGTGCACTAGCCGGCTTCGCAGGGGCCTACCTGTCCTGTGTCTTCACTAGCACCTACCGTCAAGGTCAAACTGGTGGTCAAGGATACATCGGTTTAGCCACAACAATTTTTGGCAACTGGAATCCTTTCGGAGTCTTGCGCGGCGCAATTCTTTTTGGCTTCCCCACTGCCCTGAAATTCCGTGATGAAAAAAATGTCCCAGCATTGCTATTGGTGGTGGCAGTTGTCCTAGTCGTTGTTGCCATCATCAGCTTCACACGTCAAAAACAGATCTTGGCTATGGGGTTGCTCTTCGGTTCTGCTCTCAGCGCCATCACCTATTTCTTGGTTGACGAAGTACCCCAAGAGTTTGTGGCGGCAACTCCATACATTGTCACCATCTTGGTTCTTGTCGGCGCCCAGCAACAGTTGCGACCACCAGCTCATGCCGGAGCGGCTTATCGCGCAGGCGAAAACCACTAACGCTGTTCAGTGACCGAGGCTGGCCACAGCCTGGACTTCGATTCCGCCACGAGGACGTTGCGTCAATGTCACCGTGACTTTGTGGGGCTTGGCCGAATGCATAATTTCGCCGGCGATCTCGGCGGCAAGTGCTTCGGCGAACACCGCACGATCGCGGAAGTTCCAGAGATACAACTTGAGACTCTTCGACTCAACGCACCATTCAAGTGGCTGATACTCAATCACCACATGTGAAAGGTCGGGTTGTCTGGTGACCGGGCACATTGACGACAGTTCATCGGTCGTGAAGCGCACGAGGTCGACATTGGCAGGGGCTGGGAAGACCTCGACATGTTCAATGGACTCACGTACCGTGGATCCGAGCACAGTTAACTTGGCGTGCTGATCAACGATCGAGGTGGCTGACTTGTCAATATTTGGCTCTGTATCCATAGCCACAGGGTAAAGGTCGCAGGCCCTGACCGCACCCGAGGGTTCACCGTTCTTGCGATATACCTCTAGAATCCCCCCATGGGCAGAGCGTTAACTGAGCAGCAGATTGCCAATTACCATCGCGATGGGTTTTTGGTGATTCCCGATTTCGCCACACCTCAGGCCTGTCGTGGGCTCAAGACTCGAGCCGAGGAAATCTTGCAGTCCTGTGACGCCGAAAGTGACCGCAGCGTCTTCACCACGAACGAACAGTCCCGCCACGCCGACCAGCAATTCATTGACTCAGCGACTGGCATCCACTGTTTCTTTGAGGAAGAAGCATTTGATGAGCGGGGGACTTTGCGTCAAGCCAAAGAAGTGAGCGTCAACAAAATCGGACACGCGATGCACGACCTTGATCCCGTTTTTGAAGCATTCACTTACACAGAAAAACTTGCCGCTGTGGCGAGCGATATTGGCATACCTGATCCCCTCGCGCTGCAATCCATGTACATCTGCAAACAACAACATATTGGTGGTGAGGTTGCTTGTCACCAAGACGCCACTTTCTTGTATACCGATCCGATCACTGTTGTCGGATTTTGGTTTGCGATTGAGGATGCGACGATAGACAATGGTTGTTTGTGGGCAGCACCAGGCGGACACAAAACAACATTGCGCAAAAAGTTTGTACGTAACGAGGCGAACGATGGGGCCACATTTCATGTTCTTGATGACACGCCCCTACCTATGGCTCCCACTGATCTTGTACCGCTTGAAGCCAGCACTGGAACGCTGGTCATTCTTCACGCCTTATTGCCACACTGGAGTGGTGTGAACCGCAGCGACAAGAGTCGTCATGCCTATTCGCTCCATTGCATCAGCGAATCAAGCACATATCCGCAATGGAATTGGCTGCAACGTAACTCTCAGTTGCCACTGCGACGCCTCGACAAAGTGGTGGCTTCCTTGTGAGCGTGAGCACAGACATTCTGCAACGCGCACCTAAGGCGTTGCTTCACGATCACTTAGATGGTGGGCTTCGACCCACAACAGTGATTGAACTTGCCGCAGAATATGGCTACAAGAATTTGCCCACAACCGATATTGATGACCTCTCAAAATGGTTTCATCGCGGTGCTAAACGCAATGATTTAGTGCTCTATCTTGAGACCTTCGCCCACACCGTTGGCGTGATGCAAGACAGAGATGCCATTGAGCGAGTGGCTTTTGAATGTGCTTATGATCTCGCCAATGAGGGGGTCGTCTACGCCGAGGTGCGTATGGCTCCCGAGTTGTGCACTGAAAAGGGACTCACACGTGATGAGGTGATGAAGGCCGTCATGGACGGATTTGCTCGAGGTAGCGCAGGCACCGAACTTTCGATCTACGCCATTTGTTCGGCGATGCGCACAGCCCGACGGAGTTTTGAAATCGCAGAACTTGCAGTGCGTTGGCGAGACCGTGGGGTCGTTGGTTTTGATATTGCTGGAGCAGAAGCAGGTCACCCTCCAACACGCCATCTTGAAGCCTTCAACCATGTGCAGCGCGAGAATTTTCACTCCACGATTCATGCCGGGGAAGCTTTCGGCTTACCAAGTATCTGGGAAGCCGTGCAACTATGTGGCGCTGAACGACTAGGTCATGGCGTGCGCATCGTGGATGACATCACTGGGGCCGTGGGCTCTGAGCAACTTGGTCGCCTGGCGTCCTATGTACGAGATCGCCGGATTCCACTCGAATTATGCCCAACCAGCAACGTCAACACTGGAGTCTGCGCCTCAATCGCCGATCACCCCATTGGGATGTTGCGTCGTTTGCGCTTCCGAGTCACGGTGAACACCGACAATCGCCTGATGAGCGATACGAATATGACTCAAGAATTCACTCAATTGTCGGAGGCATTTGGCTGGGGTCTCGAGGACTTTGAGTGGCTCACCTTAAATGCGATGAAGAGTGCCTTCGCCCCGTTTCCGGAACGCCTACGGATTATCAACGGCTTAGTCAAACCCCGCTATGCCCTATTGAAGGCTGAACTTGCCATGGGGACGCTGACGCTCTGATGCGCGAGAATAGCATCATGGTTCAATCCTCAGGCACCGTCGAAGTAACAGTTGTTGAACACCCGTTGATCGCCGATTCGCTCACGCGAATTAGAGATGTCTCAACGCCCAATGCTTTATTTCGCCAAGAGCTTGAGCGCGTCGGCACTTTATTGCTCGCCGAAGCCACACGTGATTTACCGACAACCGCAGTGCGAGTCCAGACACCTCTTGTTGAAACATCGGGTCAGGCACTCAGCAGCCAGCCAGTCGTCGTACCCGTTTTGCGTGCGGGATTAGGGTTCCTCCACGCTGCCCAAGAATTGATGCCCAATGCCGATGTCGGTTTCGTGGGTATCAGTCGCGATGAAATCACTTTTGAACCTAAGCCCTACGTCAACAAATTGCCAGAAACTTTGGCCGGCCGTATGTGCATCGTCTTGGATCCAATGTTGGCCACAGGCGGATCTTTGGCCCACGCATGTGAACTATTGATGCAACGCCATGCCACAGGTCCGATCACAGTGATTTGCGTTTTGGCCGCACCCGAAGGTATCGAGTACTTGCGAACCACAGGACTTAATTTAC
>SYDZ01000205.1 GCA_005801025.1 Actinomycetota bacterium | reverse complement strand
TATCGCGCCGCTCGCGAAATGGCCGAGCCGAAACTTGAATCGTTTATTGCTACATGGTCACCTCATGTTGAAGCCGACACGATGCAATGGATGCGTGAACTTACTCCGAAGTATCCAGAGATGGTCGACTGGTGGGTCGAACAAGGCAACGCAACTTTCTCGCACACCGACTTTCGGGCTGACAACTTTTTGTTTGGCGGTTCAGCGGGGGAAGGAGTCGTGACAGTTCTCGACTTTCAATTGAGTGCTCGCCATGTGGGCATGTGGGACGTGGCTAACTTCCTCGGTCAATCTGTCACTATTGAAAATCGACGCGAGTGGGAACAAACATTGGTGCGTCACTATTACGACGGACTGATTGCTGCGGGAGTCCCCAACTATTCATGGGACCGCTGCTGGCGCGATTATCGCTACTGCTTATTACATCAGGCGTGGTCGCAAGTTGCGGTCAGCGATATTGATCCTGGAAACGATCGAGGTCGGGCCCTACTACATGCCATGATTACTCGTGTTTTTGCTGCTGCCCATGACTTGCAATCTGGCGACCTGCTCAGCGAATTCTGACAAGGCCCGCATATCGCCATGACTCCCTAACTTGTCGCTCGTCTCACTGCCGAAATGCACTATGAGTTTGCCCGCACCGTACCACCAGCTGGATTCCCAAAGTTTCACGACATACCGGTTGAACGATTTACATCGGATGAGTTCTGGGATCTTGAGCAAAAGTATCTTTGGCCTCGCTCGTGGGTTCTTGCCGGCCGAGTCGAAGACATCCCTAATGTCGGAGATTTTTTTACCTTCGACAGTCTTGGACCGCCGATGCTGCTGATCCATGGTCGAGATCATGAAATTCGCGCTTTCTACAACACCTGCCAACACCGTGGAGCTCCCGTTGTTCGCGATCCTTCTGGAACATCCAAACTTCTGCGTTGCCAATACCACTCATGGTCCTACGACATAGATAGTGGACAACTTGTCTCAGTTCCCGATGAACGAGATTTTGTGGGACTTGATAAATCTCAGCGTTGTCTACCGACTCTGCGATGTGAAATCTGGGATAATTGGATCTTTGTGAATCAAGACCCACATGCCGTGACTCTGCTACAGCATCTCGGACCTATCCCCGATGAACTTGCTGAACTTCAAGGTTCAAGTCTGAGAACTGTCGCTAAACGCAGCAAAGTCATCGCCTGCAATTGGAAAATTACCGCCGAAGCATTTCTTGAGGTGTATCACTTTCGCCATATTCACAGTCGCGGTGGGCAAAGTTTGTTGGATAGTCGTGGCGCAACAATGGGTCTTCTACCCAACGGCTGTTCGCGCATGATCACCCCTTTTTCAAGCCACGCCTATCAGGCCCTCGGAATGAAAAATTGGGATGACTATTTGCATGTTGCGCCAAAAGATTTCACCGACATTGAGTCAGTCAATGACATGGTTCGCAGCACAAGTAGTGCCTACGGAATTTTTCCAAATCTGATTACTCCAATCGCTGCCTATGGTTTTCCATTCATCACCTTTTGGCCAATTGACAAAAAAACCACGCAGATTGAATGGACTCATTACGCTCCTCTTGATTTTGACCCCAAGCAAGGATTAACAGCACCTTGGCAAGAGCGGATGACTAGTTTTGACGCAATTATGCAAGAAGACTTTTGGAATATGGCACCGATGCAAAACTCAATCCAATCTCCTGCCATGAGAGGCGTTCCAATCAATTACCAGGAACGTCGAATTTGGCATTTTCACGAGCATATTGACCGTTTGATAGGAATTGACAATATTCCAACGACGATGCGTGTCGCGCAGTTGCTGGATCCCTACGTTGAACGCTGAAGATCAACTATGTTCACTAAGACAGTCTGCCTTGTGTCCACATGACGATTAGGCGGCGAAATGAGATGCGCCAACCATCCGGTGTACGAAGTAGTTCATCTTCATAGCGACCAGCAATGATGAAGTTGTCACCGCCAGCCTCCTTCACGCGCACATGTTGGGCCTGCAGATAACAGCGACATTTTGCAGTGTCCCCACTGAGAATGATTTGGTGATTCGCTACCAGATGTTGAGTCTGGTGTAGTGGCGTGAGAGCGGTCCGCACCCGAGTCTTTATTGCCTCACGACCCACGACATCGGCCAACAGATCGCCACAGGCTTCTTGTGTAAAGACTGAATCCAAATCGTCCCAGTCATGGGTATCTAAAGCCCAGCAGTAGCGATGTGTGAGATCGACTATGGCCGCTCGATCAGTGAGCATCTGAACCGTTTTTTCGGGCGAATGCCCTTCAATAGATTGTGAATTGGACATTCTTACTCCCTCTACCTCGCTCAGACTGTAGTCGTTTGTGCCACGCTAAGAAGATGTCAACTCTCGGACACGCGGTACAAATTGCCTACAGCGCAACAGGAACCGAAACACTTGAAGAGGTCGCCGCTGACTTCGCTGAAAAAACTGGTGCGGGTCCATTCGTTTTTGCTCATCACATTGAAATCTCAACCTGTCAGGTCAACGGCCAGCCTGCCTCCTTTGATCACTCCTCGGCCTACGGTTGGTGGGGCGAGATCATGGTTGAGTTAGTGCGCGAGCACACACCACCATTAGGTCCTATCGGCTCTGGCGTCCACCACTTAGCGTTCATCGTGGAAAATCTCGATGAAGCAGTGACTTGGTGCGCTGGCAGAGGCTGGCCACTGATACTGCGCGCTTGTACCAAAGGTGGCCAAGAGTTTGTGTTCTGCGATGCCCGAAAACAACTGGGTCATTTCATTGAGATGTACGAAGGTTCGCAGCGCCTCACAGAGTTCTACGCCTATGTTCGCTCTTTAAGTGAACATCGCTAAGCGATGCCCGCCCACTACTACATCGTTGAGTCGTCAATCCAACTGCCGTGAAAGCCGAACGGAACGCGTTGTGGCAAATGCACTCGCGCAACTGCTGGCTGAGACAAATCTGTGCCATCCAAGATGACCAAATCTGTTGAGTCATTGGCATCGTCATAGACAAAGCCCATTGCCCAACCCTCATCTTCAGCAGCGCTATCAGAGTCTTTGACAAATACGAACTCACCAGGATGCGAGTGCGCACCAAAATCATGCATTGTCTTGGAACCATCAGTCATGTCGTAACGAGCCACAACTCCGGGTTCGCCCATCGCGCCAGATCCGCCGGGTCGTGAACCCGCGACCCAACCGTAACGATGCTTCAAACCAACCACACGGTCATCAACTCGTGGGAACGCATGAGCCCAATCATCCATCTGAGTTTCGCGGACGGCGCCAGTCTTCATATTGAAAGCCCAGCGGTGCATGTAGCAAGGCTCGAAGCTGTCCATTGACCCGCGCCACATTGAAGCATGTCGACCAACATCGCAGATGACTTCATCACCATCAACATAGGCATTGAGAGGATGGAAGACATAGCAAGGGTCAACGTTAAACCAACGCACATCCTTGTCAGTTCCCATTCGCGGCATAATGCCAATCCGTGCGCCGTAATTGTCATCCCAACCAATAGGTGGAAGTCCTTGCTCTAACTTGTCAAGATTAAAAACAACTGGCAAGTCCATAAAGATCGCATGATCGCGAGTGATCATGAAGTCGTGCATCATCGTCCCTTGAGGAACTGTGATATCGGCAGTGTGCACAAGTTGACCCTTGGCATCTAGCACGTGATACGTCAGGTACGGTGAGACCGCGCCGTATCCGAAGAAATGAAGTTCATTTGTTTCTGGACACAGTTTCGGATGAGCTGTGAACGCAGTCTTCAGTTTTCCACCAAAGTCATCGCAGGCGATGGTTTCCAATTCAGGAGTCAGTTCCCATGGGAGGTGACCTTCTTCAAGTGCCCAGATACGACCAGCGTGACCAAGAACATGAGTATTCGCCGCGCTCGCTGTTGGATCAAACATGGCTTCCATGTCCATGGCATCGAGACCCTTGGCTAATTTTGGCGTACGCACATAACGGTTGCGATACCATTTTGCATCGCCCGATTCAATGCGAACACCG
>SYDZ01000204.1 GCA_005801025.1 Actinomycetota bacterium | reverse complement strand
ACGCCCCTTGACGATTTCTCCATCGGGCAAGGTCACTAAGGTTCCACCCGTGACGTATAGGCCCGCCTCAACGATGCAATCATCGCCGAGACTGATTCCGATACCAGCATTTGCTCCCAGTAAACAACGCTCACCGATACTGACAACTTCTTTGCCGCCACCCGACAGCGTGCCCATGATGGACGCACCACCACCGATGTCACTGCCATTGCCGACTACAACGCCAGCAGAAATGCGACCTTCAACCATGGACGCACCGAGTGTGCCAGCGTTGAAGTTGCAGAATCCTTCGTGCATCACGGTTGTCCCAGAAGCGAGGTGAGCGCCTAAGCGCACGCGATCGGCGTCGGCGATACGCACCCCAGAAGGCACAACGTAATCCGTCATTCGAGGAAATTTGTCAACTCCATGAACAGTTAAAATTCGCCCGCTGCAACGTTCATCCCAACGAACTCGGTCAATACTTTCTGGGAGTATCGGTCCAAGGTTTGTCCATGCCACATTGGTCAACAAACCGAATGCTCCGTCTACATTGAGCGTGCGAGGTAGCGCCAAGCGATGTGACAACAGGTGTAATCGCAAGTACACATCTGTGGCGTTCAGGGGAGCAGCATCTGTATCAATGACGATTGACACTTGCGTCACTCGCACGCCACGCAGTGCGTGATGTTGATCGTCAACAGTGTTTTGGATCGCAGTCGCTGTTTCACCCCAACCAAGTTCATAGAACCAGGCATCAAGAATTGTGCCATCGGTACTTGAACCGTTGTTGACTTGGGTGACTAGTGCGTGACCCCATGCTGCGGGCATAGCAAACTCCTTCAGTGGTGAAACTAGAACGCTTCCGGACGAAGCGTGGGGAACAAAATCACTTCTTTGATTGACGACACGCCAGCAAGCAACATTGCTACTCGATCCATGCCGACACCGAGACCGCCCGTTGGTGGCAGTCCGAATTCAAGAGCCCGCAAATAGTCTTCATCAACGGTTCCGCGCTCCACATCGCCGGCATCTTTTGCCGCTTGCTCATCTTCGAAGCGCATTCGTTGCTCAACTGGATCGTTCAGCTCGCTGTAGCCATTGGCTAGTTCACGGGCTCCAACGAATAATTCGAATCGTTCGGTGATGAAAGGGTCATTGCGGTCAGCGCGCGCCAACGGTGAAATCTCAACAGGATGACCAGTGACGAAGGTTGGGCGAATCAAAGAGGATTCAGCGGTGAACTCAAAAATCTCTTCAATCAGTTTTCCTGAACCCCATCGCTTGTCGTAGCGCACGCCGACCTTGTCGGCCAACGCCCGCAACGACTCGACTGGATGCGAAGGATGTGTCTCGACTCCTGTTTTCTCGGCGATGAGTTCAATCATGCTCGCCCGTCGCCACGGCTCGGCGAGGTCCACAGTGTGCACCACACCTTCAGGATCGGCGATTCCCACGACCGTTGTACCGATGGCGTCACGCGCTGCCTGCACGATGAGCTCTTCACAAATCGCCATCACCTCGCTGTAGTCACCAAAGGCTTGATAGAGCTCCATCATCGTGAACTCGGGGTTGTGACGGGTGCTGATTCCCTCATTGCGGAACACGCGACCGATTTCATAGACGCGTTCCATGCCACCCACAATGAGGCGCTTGAGGTGAAGTTCAAGGGCAATACGCAAGTACAACGGCATATCAAGCGAGTTGTGATGAGTGAGGAACGGTCGTGCATGTGCCCCACCAGCCTCAACATGCAACACGGGTGTTTCAACTTCGATGAACTCTTTTGCGGCCAAAGTGCGACGGAAACTTGAGATCACCGCATGGCGCACTTGAAAGGCTCGTCGAGCATCTTCATTGACGATGAGGTCGGTGTAACGCTGACGAAAACGGGTGTCAGTGTCGGTGAGGCCTGTCCACTTATTGGGCAGAGGGCGCACAGCTTTTGATAACAATTCAAGGCGTGAAACTTTGATGGACAACTCACCTTTGCGCGTTGTCATGACAATGCCGTGGACACCCACCCAGTCACCTAGGTTAAGATTGGCAACGTCGGCGAAACCCTCGTCGCCGATGACGGCTTTCGAGACAAACAACTGAATATCAGATGAGCGATCACGCACAGTTCCGAAAATGAGTTTGCCCTGCTCGCGCTTGAGCATGATGCGCCCGGCGATGGAGACATTGGCTTCGGTTACAGAACCTGGTTCAAGGTGACCCCACTGAGCGCGAAGCTCAGCCAAGGTGTGGGACCGGTCAAAACGGTAGGGGTAAGGATTGATCCCCTTGGCACGCATTTCATCCAGTTGGGCGAGACGTCGACTTTTCTCTGCCTGAAGTCCACTTCCCGTTAGTTCAGGGACATCATTGTCGGCGGCTTCGGACTCAGGCTTCGGATTTGACGCATCACTCACAGGACGACTTTACAAGCAGGCACCGTGTGTGACGGAGTTCTTGAGCATCTAGGGAAGTTTTTAGATCGGGTTGTGTTGGTCTTCACTCTCAGGCCGAGAGATAGTCTCAGATCATGGCTGTTCGCTTCTTGATTATTGGTGGTGGTCCCGCAGGCAATACCGCCGCCACTCACGCTGCTCGTCTTGGCGCTGAAGTGACCATCGTTGAGCGTGAGATCATTGGCGGGGCAGCCCATCTCTTGGACTGCATTCCCTCTAAGACAATGATTGCCACCGGAGGAGCGATGGCTTTTGGTCGCCGCTCAAGTGGTATGGGTCTTGAAGAAATGCGACCTGAAGTTGACGTAGAAGCACTCACGGATCGCATTGAAGACATCAAGGATCATCTTTCACAGAGCACAACTAACCTCTTGCGAAGCCAAGGGGTTCGCCTGATCACTGGATCAGCACGTTTCATGTCTGCGCATTCAGTATCGGTCACAACGAGTGGCAACGGCGTAGAAGTCGTTGAGTTTGACGCCGTACTGATCGCCACGGGTTCACGCCCGCGTATTCCGCAATGGGCGACACCCGACGGTGAGCGAATTCTCACAACCCGTGATTGCTACCCACCCAAGGTTTT
>SYDZ01000203.1 GCA_005801025.1 Actinomycetota bacterium | reverse complement strand
GTCGCTACCGAATCACTGAGGGTGCCGAAGATATCCAGATGCGCAAGGTGGCTCAGCAACTCTTTGGCTTTGGGCGACAATAGTCCTCTCACGGGATTGATACCTAATTGTTAGGTACACCTTGCAAAAAGTGTTAGGAGTGCCTAACATCTAGTCCATGGGTGCTTCATTTCTGATTACGTTACGTGAGGGTCTTGAGATTGCTCTCGTCCTCGCGATTCTGGCCGGTTACCTCGTCAAGACTGGACGGTCGCACGATTTGGGCGCCATGTGGAAGGGCACTTTTGCTGCCTTGACCCTATGTCTGATCTTTGGTGTCGCAATCCACTTGGCAGTTGGGGGCCTCAACGGCAAAGTGGAGCAAGCCACGGAAGGTGTCATTGCTGTCGCTGCAGCAAGTGTCCTGACTTGGATGATTTTTTGGATGCGCGCAAATGCGCGCAATCTTGGAGCCCAATTACGTTCACAAGTTGACCAAGCAACTGGAGCCAAAGCCCTCGCTGCCATTGCCTTCGTGGCAGTTTTCCGCGAAGGCCTAGAAACAGCATTGTTCTTGTTGGGCGCCGAAACGAGCAGTGCGTCGGGGGGCAAAGTTGTCCTCGGTGGGCTCATCGGTTTAGCAATCGCGGGAGCTTTGGGGTATCTCGTCTACAAGGGTGGTCATCGCCTCAACTTACGATCATTTTTCTTGGTCACTGGCGTGATGTTGATTTTCTTTGCTGCCGGATTAGTTGGCAAGGCCTTCCATGAGTTGCGCGAACTATTCGGCTTCGAGAGCGGTTGGCTCATTGACCCAGCGTGGACTGTGACATCTGGTCCATGGGCGGAGGGCACTTTTTATGATTTCATGAAAGGTCTATTTGGTTGGCACAAAGAAGCCGAGCGAATTCGAGTCATCACCTACTTCTTGTACCTTGTTCCGATCATGACCGTTTTCGTGCGCAGACCGCGTAAGAAGATTGCCACCTGAAGTAGTTATCAGCGTGTCGTAGCAGTGCCCCTACGGCTACCGTGGAGACATGGCTGAGAACACCAACCAAACTACAGTGGTCACACCTGTTGATGTGAAGCCCCGAAGTCGTGACGTTACGGACGGTATTCAAAAGGCTGCATCACGCGCCATGCTGCGCGCGGTCGGGCTCACCGATGATGACTGGGAGAAACCACAAGTAGGTATTGCCTCATCGTGGAACGAAATCACACCTTGCAATATGTCAATTCGGCGTTTGACGGCGGCGGCTAAAGAAGGCGTGCGCTCTGCTGGCGGAGTGGCTCTTGAATTCGGAACGATCACTGTCAGCGATGGAATTTCCATGGGTCACGAAGGAATGCGCGCTTCACTTGTCAGCCGTGAAGTGATTGCCGACTCGGTAGAAACTGTGATGCACGGTGAGCGTCTTGACGGGCTCCTTGCCACGGGGGGATGCGATAAGAGCATGCCGGGAATGATGATGGCGATAGCCCGACTCAATGTGCCGGCAGTCTTCGTGTACAACGGCTCAACAATGCCGGGCTATCACAATGGAAAAGCCATTGATATCACTTCAGTTTTTGAGGCTATTGGTGCCTGTGCTGCTGGCACGATCACCGAGGCTGAATTGAGTGATATTGAACGAAATGCATGTCCTGGCGAGGGCGCCTGTGGCGGAATGTTCACCGCTAACACGATGTCATCGATTGGCGAAGCACTGGGGCTGTCCTTGCCTGGTACAGCATCACCCCCAGCCATTGACCCGCGTCGCGAAGATGACGCCCGACGATCGGGCGAAGCAGTTGTCAACATGTTGCGCCTGGGTATTCGCCCCAGAGATATTCTCACGAAGAAAGCCTTTGAAAACGCTATTGCTTTAGCGAATGCCTTGGGTGGTAGCACGAACGCAGTGTTACATCTTTTGGCCATTGCTCACGAAGCAAGAGTCGAGTTGGATCTTGACGATTTCAATCGCATAGCAGCTCGAGTGGCGCATATTGCTGACATGAAGCCAGGTGGACAATTTCACATGACCGATCTTGATCGCGTTGGTGGCGTGCCAGTCGTGCTGCGGCATTTGTTAGATGCTGGTTTATTGCACGGTGATGTGATGACCTGTACTGGTAAGACAATGGCTGAAAACTTGGCGGAGATCAATCCACCTCAACCAGATGGTGTCGTCGTGCATCCATTAAGTCAACCCATTAACGCCGAAGGTGGATTGTTGATTTTGCGTGGCTCGCTGGCCCCCAAGGGCAGCGTGGTGAAGGTCGCTGGACTATCACAAGAGCAGCGTTTGTTTGAAGGAACGGCGCGCGTTTTTGACGATGAAGACGGTGCCATGGTGGCGATTATGAACGGAGAAATTCAACCCAATACGGTCTTGGTGATTCGCTATGAGGGACCAAAGGGCGGGCCGGGCATGCGCGAGATGTTAGCTATTACGGGTGCGATGAAAGGTGCCGGTCGTGGGTACGACTGTGCATTGATTACCGATGGTCGCTTCAGTGGTGGCACATGGGGATTCTGTATTGGTCATGTTGCTCCTGAAGCCGTTGATGGGGGACCCATCGCCTTTGTGCGCGATGGTGACAAGATCAAAGTCGACGTAGCCAACTTGAGCCTTGATCTTTTGGTGGACGAAGCGGAAATGAATCGCCGACGTCAAGGTTGGCAACCCAATCCACCGCGTTATACGAGTGGCGTGTTGGGTAAATATGCGCGACTCGCACAAGGTGCCGAAAGGGGCGCTATTACCAACCTGCTCTAATTCGAGCGAGCGAGACGTGTTCGTGCAAGTAGGCGCCAACCGTTGAGGAGGGTGCCCAAGAATACGGTGGCGACGATGATGAACGCTGTTGCAGTTCCATCATCAAAGACGACTTTGCGTAACACCATGCCGAGAACAATCGTTGTCAGCGAAATGAGCACTCCATTCCTTTGGCTGAGCGGTTCTTTCCACGTGCGGGCGATCGCCCAACCAGCAAGAAGTGCCAACAAAAATGGTGCTGCCACACGAAAAATTCCGAGCGCCGCTTCACCTTCATCATGATTCCTGCGCCCGATGGCAACAAAGATCACGATGCACGCAGCATCGGCAACTGCGGACCATAAAATCATTCTGGACTTATTCATGATGAGACCTTTTCAATAGTGACGATGGCGTTGTAATCAGGAATACGGCTGGCATCTTGATTGAGTCCGGCTTCAATGAGCACGTTGCCCTCAGGCCAATGTACCTGCAGTGAACGCGACGGTAGGTTCACCAATTTGGCGGTTGAAAGCATTGAACCCACCGAACTCGTCAAGCGCAATGCATCACCTTCGCTCACGCCAAGAGCGGCAGCATCGCGATGGTCAATGTACACAGCATCGCGTGTGGCTCCGGTGAGGGGATCCACTTCATTGAAAATCATTGAGTTGAACTGTTTGCCGCGCCGTGTCGACAAGAAAAATGCGCCTTCGCTCAGGAGTGGAGGAGCGACATTGAGTGAACTAAAACGAGCCCGAGCATCGGGCATCGGAAAGTTTCCGTCGGCACATAAGTGTCGACCTCCGTATTGCACTTCGTCGTGAATTTCAGAAAGGTTTTCAATACCCGCATACATCGGAACAATGCGGGCGATTTCAGAGCGCAACGCTTGGTTGTTAGCCCAATCAAAGTGTGGAGCCAATGACGGATTCATGCGAATTGCGATATCAGAAAAGATCCGCCATTCACTACGAGCTTCACCTGGGGCAGAAACAATTTCTGGGCTGAAAGCAATGCGTCGTTCAGTGGTTGTACTAGTTCCACCACCCTCTTGTTCGTAGCGCGTGGCCGCTGGTAGCAAGATCACATCGTCGCCATCAATAAACATTTGTGAGGTCAAGACAATGTCTTGGTGAACGCGCAAAGGCACGCGCGCCAAAGCGGCTTCAACGCGCATGGGATCAGGCATTATCTCAACAAAGTTGGAGCCGTCCAAGAATAAAACATCAAGTTCATCGTGCTCGGCTGCCACGACCATTTCAGGTGCAGTCAGGCCCGACTGCGCGGGGACATTGAAGCCCCACTGCTCTGATAATTCGCGAGCGGATTCGGCAGTAACGGTGACACCACCAGGAAATGCGGTTGAGTAAGCACCCATCTCGGCTCCACCTTGCACACCTGAGTGTCCGCGAATGGGCATCAATCCCGCGCCGTCGCGTCCCACATTGCCGCGAGCCAGCGCAACATTGACGATTCCCTGCACTCCTTCGATGCCATGTCGATGTTGAGTGATACCCATGCTCCAAATCAAAATGGCGTGGCGCGAAGTGGCGTACATTTCGGCGAACGCAGCGAGCGTGGAGTGATCAATGCCGGCATCTACCAGTAACTGGGTGAGGTCCAATGTCGCCAGATGAGTCACTAACTCAT
>SYDZ01000002.1 GCA_005801025.1 Actinomycetota bacterium | reverse complement strand
ATGCACTGAGTGAGCGTGCGCTGCGGCGATGACTTCGGGTCGAGCGCTATGTATCGCCGAGTGAATCACGAAGGCAGCACGATTGACGGGCATTGTTCCGTGGACTACTTCACCATGATGGTTGACTAACAACAAATCGCTGACGCGCATGTGGCGAAAGCTGAGCCCAAAAGGGTTCACCCAGAAATGGTCAGTGAGTTCGGGATCGCGTACCGTGATATGTCCAGCTACGCCTTCGCCAAAGCCCAACCGACCAAAGATTCGTAAAGCGCCCGCCAGTCTTGACTTGCGGTACGTGCGCTCTTCTTCAACATTGGCGAACGTGGGCATTGCCAAGACATAGCCAGGTTGGCCCATCGCGATGGACTGAAGGTCGGGTGCATTTTCGGTGGTGGTCACATCTGCATAGTAGACCTATTCGCTCAACATATCTCCACCTTGACGACTGGGCAGACTGGCTTGAAGCCATCTTGAGGGCGTACGCTTGGAAGCGATGAGTCAAGACCCCATGAACGATTCCGGCATTGAAATCAAAGCCCTGTATTCAGCAGCCGACCTGGCTGACTGGGACTCGGCCGAGCGTTTAGGCGATCCTGGCCAACCGCCCTACACCCGTGGCGTGTACCCAACGATGTACCGCGGCAAGTTGTGGACCATGCGCCAGTACGCCGGTTTCGGGACTCCAGAGTCCACGAACGAGCGCTTCAAGTTTTTATTGGGAGCTGGTCAAACGGGTTTGTCATGTGCCTTTGACCTTCCGACTCAAATGGGTTACGACTCCGATCACCCGCGAGCCGAGGGTGAAGTCGGCAAAGTCGGAGTAGCCATTGACTCGATGGCCGATATGCGCTTGTTGCTTGCTGATCTTCCTTTGGACAAGGTCACAACATCAATGACGATCAACTCCACTGGTGCAGTTTTACTTTTAATGTATGAATTAGTCGCCGAGGAGCAAGGTGTTCCGTCGACGGCAATCAGTGGCACAATTCAAAACGATTTGCTGAAGGAGTACATCGCCCGCGGTACCTACGTCTATCCACCTCGCCAGAGCATGCGCATCATCACCGACATTTTTGAATATTGCGCTCAGCATGTTCCGAAATGGAACACGATTTCGATATCGGGATACCACATTCGTGAAGCCGGCTCAACGGCTGTGCAAGAAATTGCTTTTACGATAGCTAATGGTATTGCTTATGTTGAGGCCGCCATCGCGGCTGGCCTTGACGTGGATGATTTTGCTCCACGGTTGTCTTTCTTTTGGAACGCTCATAATAATTTCTTTGAAGAAGTAGCCAAATATCGTGCTGCTCGCCGCATTTGGTTCAACATTATGAATGATCGATTTAAAGCCAAGAAAGAGTCCAGCAAGTTACTGCGTTTTCATACTCAGACCGGTGGAAGCACCTTGACTGCGCAGCAACCAGAGAACAACATTGTGCGTGTCGCCCTGCAGTCAATGGCGGCAGTGATGGGTGGAACGCAGAGTTTGCACACCAATGGTTACGACGAAGCTCTCAGTTTGCCGACCGAACGAGCGGCCCGTATTGCATTACGTACACAGCAAATCATTGGCTATGAAAGTGGAATTGTTGATACTCCCGACCCGTTGGCTGGGAGTTATTTCGTGGAAAGTTTGACAGATGAGATTGAGCGTTTAGCGCTTGAGTACATCGCTCGGATTGATGAACTCGGTGGGGCAGTGGCGGCCATCGAAGCTGGCTATCAGATGAGCGAGATCGAAAACGCGGCATACGATTACGCCAAGTCAATTGATAATGATGAGCGTGTGATTGTCGGCGTCAATAAGTTTGCTGTCAGCGACGATCCAGAACCCGAAGTATTCCCCGTGAACCCAGAACTTGAACGAGGTCAGAAAGCCCGCCTCGGCGAGTACAAAGCAGCACGCGATCAAGTCAAACTGCACGCATCTTTAGCAGCACTCATTCTGGCCGCTCAAGGGACTGACAATATTTTGTATCCCATGAAAGAAGCGTTGCGTGTTGGTGCAACTTTGGGTGAGATTAGTGATGCCCTGCGCAGTGTCTTCGGCCTCTATCAGCCGTAGGACATTTATTTATCCAAGAACTTGATATTCGCTGTGGGTCGCTGTGGTGTTTCAACCTGGGTTGTTGCCCACCCGAGATACATGATGCAGACCACTGTGGTATCGCTCTCAAAGCCGCAAAATTCAGCGACTGGATCGTTGGCACCCTTCGGGCAAGAACCCCAGTAGGTGGCCAAACCACGAGAAGTAGCCGCCAACATGAAGTTTTGTACTGCCGCCGCCGCCGAGTCACGATTTTCTGCTGTTTGTAGTTCGCTGTCACCAGCGATGCTGCCAATAACAATCAATGCCGGTGTGCGTGCATATTTGATGCGGGCTTTCTCAACTTTTGTAGGTTCGTCGCCGAAAGACTGCATGGCTTCGGCAACGGTATTGCCAAAGCGCAACTGGGCCTCACCAGTGATGACGGCAAAGCGCCACGGCCAAGTCCTTTTGTGATTTGGTGCCCATGTTGCAAGTTCACATAATTCTTCAATCGTTGCCCGAGGTACTTCACGAGTCTTATCAACCAACATGCTCGTGCGTCGAACACGAATGTTATTGGCGATGATTTCGTGATTGTTCTCGTTCATCAGCAATCACTCCTTTGAAAAATGTTGAGCCATCCGCTCAAGGGTCGCCACCATAGATTTCTTGTTGGTTGTTGGTGACTTTCTCAGGCGTAGCACCAACGGTGATTTTGAGCCATTCCAGTCGAATTGCTCAGTCACCTGCGTGCCACCCTCAACGGCTTCGAGTTTGTAACGCCAAATATGCCCGCCGAAATGGCGCCAGGCGATCAGGCTCGGTTCGCTGAATTCTACAATTTCATTAGTGATCTTGTATTTCAGACCAATCTTCATATCCATACCAAACTTCGCACCGAGGGACAACCGCTCGGGAGCATCGGGTCGTGCCTTGAGTACTGAGCCTGAACCATCAATAAGACAATGTTGCGAAGGGTCGGCCAAGAGATTGAAGATTTCTGTGGGGGGTGCGGGGACGAATCCACTCACCGAGACAACTTTTGCTGGATCTTGAACTTTCATGGACAACTTCCGCTTTCTCTAGTTTTGTTTGGATAAAAGGTAAGCAATGACCGTATCAGCGCAGCGTCGCCCTGAGTACAAGGCGCCTTGAGTTGAAGCAGTATCGCGATGATCCCCGCAGACGAAAAGTCCATCTCCGAGTGACTGCTTTTTCTGTGGCGAAAATGGTGGTGATTGATCGGGCTGACCGTGTTCGATTCGGTATGTGCGCAAGTGCACCCACTGTTGTACTTGTTCACCGAACATCTCCACAAGTTGTGGGCGAGCCAGTGCTTCGAGATCACCTTGGTAGTGGCCCGGCATGGCAGCAGCAATGAGGTGTTTGCCGGGCGGGGCATAAGAAGCCGAAACATTACTCATCACCGCGATATTGAGCACTGGCCCGCAAGCGGTGCCATCAAGAATGATGAGGTTTTTATCTGTCGGAGCAATGTCTGCAGAGAAATAAACGCATCCCACACTGCGGGAGGTAACGGGTTCAATGCCAGTCAACACACTTGCTGACGGACCTTCAACGGCGACAATCACACAGCGACAAGAAATGTGTTGTCCGTCTTTCAAGATCACACTGGTACCTGAGACCTGAGTGACAGGCGAATTGAGATGAATTGTCACGGGATCGAGATGTCCCGCCAATTGTTTGGGGATCATCCCCATCCCACCTGAGGGGACAGCGGCGTCACCTTGCGAAAGCATGCGAAAAATGGTGTCAAACATTCGCCGTGAAGCACTGAGTTGTGGATCAAGTTGTATTCCACCAACGAGGGGAGTGAAGAAACGTTGAATCATCCGTGATGAGAAGCCCGACTTGCGGAGCATTTCGGATGTTGTCATATCCTCACCCGACAACAGGCGTGCTGCGTCACCTCGGCGCACGCGATAGCGCAAAGCCACGATGCGTAATTTGTCAAACACCGACCCGATAGGGGCGATTGCTGTCGACAAAGTGGTGAGCGGACGGCGTAGAGGGTCAGAGACAATGTGTCCCTTCTTCTCCAGCCATACCAAAGCTCCTGGTTCAAATGCGCGTAGATCCAACGCCGGCACATCGAATTGTCGTTGTAGCTCGGGATAGGCCGTCAAGATCACTTGAAAGCCACGATCTAAGGTGAAGCCATCTAGGTAATCAGTGCGCACACGACCACCGATGTCGTCAGATGCTTCGAGAAGATGAACATCAAATCCATTCTCTTGGAGTACCCGAGT
>SYDZ01000202.1 GCA_005801025.1 Actinomycetota bacterium | reverse complement strand
GGCGGTGATGTTGGTGACAGTTTTGCCGGAAAGCGCGCCGCTAGTGACGGCGACGGGTGTGCTCGAGTTGGTGGTGGTGCCGTTACCGAGTTGCCCGTAGCCGTTGTAGCCCCAGCAGGCGGCGGTGCCGTCCGATAACACTGCACACGTGTGCTCGTAGCCGGCGGTGATGTTGGTGACAGTTTTGCCGGAAAGCGCGCCGCGTCCGAACGGTATCGGTACCGACGAGGAAGCCTGTCGGCCCCAACCTAAAAGACAATAGGAACCCCATGCCGAGCGTTGCCCACTGTCGTTAGTGCTGGCGACACGATACGTGTAACGCGTGCCATTGACGCCTGGCACTGTCACTCGGTTGGCCTCGGTGACCGCCGGTCCAGCGGTCCATGATGCTGCACCAGAGATCTGATATTCCACGACATGACCGGTGACATTTGTGTCGGTGGGTGTATCCCATGACAGGTCCACGGAACTGATACCGGACTCGCCACAAATATTTGTCGGCACAGACAACGCCGAGTTGACATCAAGGGCGCGCACCTCGTTCGAGCCGATGACGGTTGCCGTAGTGACGGACAGCATGAACAAACATCCTGTGACAACAAGTCGCAGGCAACCAACTTTGGACGATGTCATGATCATAGGTTACAGCATCTGGTCCTAGACGTGCGTTCGGATGACCTCGGCGCAGTGAACTACGCTGGCAGGGTCGGTCGCCCCGCAGGTGGCGTAGTTCTACATGAAGGGTTAAGCGAAAATGCACCAAGAACAGTTGGCTCGGATGCGAGATGGTGAAGGTTTCATCGCTGCTTTAGATCAAAGTGGCGGAAGTTCACCCAAGGCACTCAGCCTGTATGGCATCGCTGAATCCGAATACTCCAGTGATGCCGAGATGTTTGATCTCATTCACGCCATGCGCACTCGCATGGTCACTAGTCCAGCCTTTAACGGTCGACGTATCTTGGGAGCGATTCTTTTTGAAGGCACCATGGAACGCGAGATTGACGGTCTTGGCAGCGCGGAATATCTCTGGAACAAAAAAGGTGTTGTGCCTTTTCTCAAAATTGATAAAGGTCTCGCTGACGAACTCGACGGCGTGCAAGTCATGAAGCCGATGCCCGATCTTGATGCCTTGTTGGGCAAAGGGGCGAGCAAGGGCATTTTCGGAACCAAGATGCGATCGGTCATTAAATCCGCTAACCAGGTCGGCATTGAAGCCGTTGTTGCTCAGCAGTTCGCAGTTGGCCGTCAGATCTTGGCCGCAGGTATGGTGCCGATCATTGAACCCGAAGTTGATATCAATAGCACCAGCAAAGGCGCAGCAGAAATCATGCTGAAGGCTGCTGTGTTGCGCGAACTTGATGCACAAAGCGCAGATCAGCCCGTGCTCTTGAAGTTGACCCTGCCCGAAGTGGACGATTTTTATCTTGAACTCGTGCGGCACCCGAGCGTTTTGCGCGTTGTGGCTCTCTCTGGCGGCTACAGCCGTGAAGAATCCAACCGTCGCTTGAGCAATAACCACGGTGTCATCGCCAGTTTCTCGCGCGCTCTGACCGAAGGACTTTCGGCCCAGCAGAGTGACGCTGAGTTCAACGTGATTTTTGATTCCACGATTCAAGAAATCTGTGACGCCTCCAACACCTGAGACGAATGTAGGTTCAGTCGAGCGGTCGCAGCACCAAACCAGTGCGTAACTTTGGGGTAAAGAAAGTTGATTTCGGGGGCATCAACAGACCTTCGTCGGCTGTGCGGCGAATCTCGGCCACAGTCACTGGTCGAATGAGAACACCTGCATTGGCTTGGTGTGCCGCAACCATGTCGACGATGTGACTCACCCCGTGTTGATAGGTCACTTCGTGGGACAGGTCAGCGAGGCAATGTTCGAGCCGTGCCCCATCAAGGTCGCGCACGCCAACGAACATCTCTGCGCGAGGCACCATGAACTGACCTGTTCCATCCGTATTGATGAGGACGAGCGCGCCGCGCTCGTGCATCTCATGAGTGATAGTTGCGGTGACCGCCAGTGAGGGTGAGAGCACGAAATACTTGTCTAAAGCCTGCCGAAGGTTCTCATAGGAAATGTCTGAATACAGTCGATGGATTGCTTCCACGCTGAGTTGCTCTTCAATAAGTTCACCAACGTAGGTCATCGTCAGTTCGGCCGAATCATGGCTACCCGTATCGGTGACGCGCTGCTCATCGCGAAATGTACGACTCATGGCGTAACGGTGATGCCCGTCAGCAATAACGACTTCGTGAGAAGCCACAGCAGCCGAAATGTCAGCCACCCGCTGTGGATCATCGACGCGTTCAACGCTATGAAGCACGCCCTCTGTGGTCATTGAGCCCACAAGTTGTCCGGGGGCGCGCAACAATTCGGTGAGCCCAGGAGTCAGGGAAAGTCCCCACACCGGTGACAGGTTGGCCATCGTGGAGCGCGTCAAATCAAGTCGATCTGTTTTCGCTTTAGGAGTGGTGCGTTCGTGGGGGAGAACTCCACCCGCCCCTTCGTCGACGACCTCTAAAGCACCAATGACCCCGACCGTTGTGCGTGTGACTCCGGCTTCGTCGGTGAATGTCATCCGATAAATAGTGAACGAAGCAGTCTCATCGCGAACCAAGATGCCTTGCTGAACCCAACTCTGCAAAACTCGTCCCGCCTGCTCGTAGCGACCTGGACCATCGTCTTCTAAGGGAACATCAATATGCACAATGTTGTGCGGGTGTGAGGCATTGAGAGTGGCGATATCCGTCGGCGACAACACGTCGTATGGCGGAGCAGCAACCTGATTCAGTAACTCCGATTGGCTGGGCAAAACGGGATAACGCAGAGCGCGGAAGGGTTCAAAACGGGGCACACCTCTACAATGCCATGTGTGGCGGGACTGAGACATGGCAAGATCGCATAGCGATGCGTCATTTTCATAAATTTCCGATTCTCTGCGACCTTGACGGTGTGATCTGGTTGGCGCATCGCGGCATCGCAGGTTCGCCAGACGCAGTCGAGCGGTTTCGTCGAGCCGGCCATCGAGTATTATTTGTGACGAACAATTCTTGGTCAACTCAAGAAGAACAAGTAGCGGCCCTTGCCGATGTTGGTATCAGCGCTGCGGGTGACATCGTCACCTCAGCTATGGCGGGGGCAAGTCTGGTGCAAGCGGGTCAAAGAGTTCTGGTCTGTGGCGGTCCAGGGATTGAGCAAGCACTGCAAGACGTGGGAGCGGACATCGTGCGTTATGCCGACTGCTTGGCAAGTGAGAACGACGAGATTCTGCACGGCATTGACATCGTGATGGTCGGTTTTCATCGCTGGTTCGATTATGAGGTCATGCGCCGCGCGTCTTTGGCAATCAGTCGCGGGGCGCTTCTCATAGGCACCAATGACGATGCCACGTACCCGACGCCGAGTGGCCCCATTCCAGGCGGTGGAAGTATTCTCGCGGCCATTGCCGTTGCATCGGGTGTGCAGCCGATAATTGCTGGTAAGCCTCATCAGGCTATGGCCGATGTTGTCACCGAGATTCTCGGCAGTGTTGAACAGTCGACCATTATGGTCGGTGATCGACCCTCAACCGAC
This sequence comes from Actinomycetota bacterium, assembly GCA_005801025.1. Taxonomy (GTDB): domain Bacteria; phylum Actinomycetota; class Acidimicrobiia; order Acidimicrobiales; family Ilumatobacteraceae; genus Casp-actino8. The sequence continues at coordinate 1,640 of SYDZ01000202.1, read as the reverse complement.
GGAAAATTTGCGCACACTCTGGGCTGCCGTTTTGCTTTGGTGCGATCTGGGGTCACCCTGGCGTCAATGTCACCAGCGACTGATAGCGAATTCTTTGCTGGGGTCTTTTCTGATTTTGATGTTGCCGATCTGTCAGCGGTTGCTGACGAGGTGCTGTAAAAGTCACTGACTACGAATCTCGGCGGTGCGTGACAATGAGTACGCTGAGGACATGGCAAAGAAACCCAGCACGATGGAGTCAATAAGAAAGCTGATTGAGTCAATGTCACCCATGACTCCTCAGGCCACGGAAAAACTCGTCAGGGAGATGAGTAAGGTCGGGGATCAGGGTCGTCGCCAGGCAGAAAAAATCGTCAGCGAGATGATGCAAGCGAAGAGTAAATCATCTCAGTATTTCTCGGCTGCTGTGGAGCGAGAAGTCGCAAAACAATTAGGCGAGGTAAATACCCGACTTGCAATGTTAGAAAAGAAGATTGAACAATTATCGGAGGTCGCACCTGCGAAAAAAATGTCAATACAGAAAGCCGCTGCGAAAAAAGCGCCAGTGAAGAAGGTGGCCCCTAAGAAAGTCGCAGCGAAGAAAGTAACCGCCAAGAAGGCCCCGACTAAATAGTCATGTCGCGTCGTCAACGACTCGATGCCGAACTTGTGCGACGACAGTTAGTCATGAGCCGCAGAGAAGCCGCAGAACTGATTGAATTTGGCAGAGTTTTAGTCAATGGCGCCGTGGCCTCGAAGGTTGCTCATCAAGTGGATCCCAGCGATGCCATCCTCGTGAGTGGACCACCGGCACGTTTTGTGAGTCGTGGCGGAGAAAAACTTGACGGTGCTCTTGAGGCCTTTGGCATTGCTGTCACTGGCCGTCGGGTCTTGGATGCCGGCGCCTCAACGGGCGGCTTTAGCGACTGCTTATTGCAGCGTGGAGCAGGCCATGTGGTGGCTCTTGATGTGGGGCATGGGCAATTACATCCCAAGATCCGCGATGATCAGCGTGTTACGGTGATTGAGCGTTTCAACGTTCGCGAGATGACTGCTGATGACATCGGTGGCCGAGTCACCTGCGTCGTCGCCGATCTGTCTTTCATTTCGCTCACCCTTGTTGTGCCCTCTTTGGTGGGCGTCTGCGAAACAGGGAGTGACGTAGTGTTATTGGTGAAGCCACAATTTGAGGTCGGTCGGCGCGAGGTTTCCAAGGGTCGGGGAATCATTTCTGATCCAGATTTACACCAAGCAGCATGTTCGGCCGTTCGGGAATCATGCGAACACGCTGGGGCGCAGGTGCGCGGAGTGATGCTGTCGCCGATCACCGGGGCGCAGGGTAATCAAGAGTTCCTGTTACACGCCACCGTGCGTGAGAAGATGTCAGTATGACGACTCAGGCAACGAAACACCTCAAAGTCGTGATCGTCGGTCATTCGGAACGTCCCGAGGCCTCAACGGTGGCGCGTCGTGCCGTGGAATGGTTACTCGCTAACGATCACCAAGCACTTGCTTGTCCCGATGACGCCGATGTTTTAGGTCGTGCTGGTATCACAATTCTCGACGATCCCACGCCTGGTGCCGATCTGGTGCTGAGTGTCGGCGGTGATGGCACCATGTTGCGCTGCGTGACAATGTTGAATGGGGCGCAGGTCCCCGTG
>SYDZ01000201.1 GCA_005801025.1 Actinomycetota bacterium | reverse complement strand
GTTTGCGTCACCGTTTCCAAGTTGACCGTCACGGCATGGCGCGCAGTCTGCATCGTCTCGTCGGTGAAGGCGATGATTTCAACTTTGAGTTTGATTCGCAAGGAAGTCCGATGCATCAGGTTCTCGGTGCGATCTACGCCCTAGAGCGTTTGGATGTCCCAACCCGAAAATCTCTTGCCCCGATTTTGGGCAAGGCGATGAATTGGCGCGGGCCTTTGGGCGCCGACTTTGTTGCGTACCTCGTGGGATCCAAGCCCACATCGTTGATGTCCATCGGCGATCCACGGGCATGGGCCCTTGAAATTCTCGGCTTCCCACCAGGAACAATCAAACCATCGTCAAGTGAAGTGAAGTCAAAATATCGTGCACGCTTGCGTGAGGCCCATCCTGATCATGGTGGTGATGAGGTCAAGGCGGGAACATCAATTGGTGATCTTGGAGAAGCGCGCAAGATTTTATTGCGTTGACATTCCAATCAGGACTAGATCTCTGGTTGATCAAACCCAGCGTGATCCTCAGGATTGAGTTCTTCAAGTTCGCGATGAGCAGTTTCCGGATACGTCAGTAAGACGATCAGTGCGACGATGACTGGGCCGATGACGAGCGCCAACATGATCGGTCCGTAGTGTGTCCCGCCGTCAACAAGCCACCCTGTCAACAACAGCGAGAGGCTTCCACCGATCAGCGCACTAGCAAGAATCAGAAATGCTGCGCGACCGCGATTACCCGTGGGGAAAAGTTCAGTTCGATATACGGCTAACGGTGGATACGCCGTGGCGGCAATAATCCCACCGAAAATGGCGGCAGCCCACATCCATCCACCTGAGGCCCAAAAAGATAGAGCAATCAGCAGTCCACCGATTGGAGCACAGATGGCAGCCAAGAGCCGTCGCCCGCGTCGGTCAGCGATACGCGCTCCGATGATCAGACCAATGACCGCAGGGGTCGCTGTTGATAGGGAGAAAACAGCCACCATACCTGCGGAGAAATCACGTTCATCTTTCAGGTATGAGTTCTGGAAAAATGAAGCGGGGGAGAGCAACATATTGCCGAAGAATGCCACAGCCATCTGAATCGCCAGTCGTTTGCGACGCAACGGGGGAATCGCAACAGCCTGGGTATCGCGTTGATGGAACTCAAAGCGTCGCGTTTCAGGGAGACGACGAGTGAGATCAAAAGCCACTGCCAGCCACACCAATGTGATCACATAAATCAGTCGCCAACCATCATCGCCAAGATCGGCAAGCGGCAATGCCATAACCGCCACGCCCGCACCCATGCCATTGGCCATCGCCAAAATACTGATCGCATACGCCCGTGAACTGCGCGGCATTTCCTCGGTGGCAATCACCGCTATTAAAAGATCGAGTGCCAAACCCAGAGGTCGCCCCATTGTTTGCGTCGCTACGAGTAGTTGAAAGTTTGGTGCGATGGCACCGAGTGCGGCGATGATTGGTGCTGCCCAGGCCAGACAAATCACGACGCGCCTGCGCCCGATGCGGTCTGCAAGTAAGGCGGCTGGCAGTCCCAATACAATGCCGATACGAACGACGGTGCCGGCTATTCCGCGACCCCAATCGCCGACACCGAGATCATCTCCTGCGAAGGCCACAGTCTGCGTGAAAAGAGTATTAACGAAGGCACTGAGGAGAGATGCCGCGGCGAGGAGACCCAACACATGAATTTGCCTCGGGGTCAGGCGATCTGGTGCTGCCCACTTCGGTTGCTGCTGCGGTTCGGGTCCAAGTTTTCGACCCCTGATGGAACGATGCATCAATCGTCCAAAGAGCCAAGAGAACCACGGGATCAGAACTTGATAGTCGGTCGTCTCAGTCAGAGTTGGCGGATTGGCGCTGACACTGACAACGCGTCGATAGGTAGTGAATGGTCCCGCAGACTGTTCAAAAACCGCTATTTGATGAGATTCTTTGAGTGATTGATCGGATATTTCGGATTCAAGCACGAGATCAGAGCGGGGTGTGAGGAGCCATTGACGCACATCATCGCTATCGGGCCAAGACCGCACCAGATTTTTCACCCCGTGACCCACAGCGCCGATGCTACTTGGCGACCTATATTTGGTGTCTATGGACCGCATCGTTGTTCAGCGCAGTGGTCCGTTGGCGGGCGAGGTTCAAGTACCTGGGGCGAAAAACTCGGTACTCAAGTTGATGGTCGCCTCGCTCTATTGCGCGGGAACGCACGAATTCACCAATGTGCCAGCCATTTCCGATGTGCAAACGATGGGCAAGTTGCTGGAATCTTTGGGGCTCACCGTCGAACATGGCATTGGCGAATCTAGTGTCCTGCGCTTGACCAATTCGGGGACCATCACAACTGTTGCGCCCCCCGAATTAGTGACCAGCATTCGTGCCTCAATCAATCTTCTCGGACCATTATTGGCTTGTCGTGGTCGGGTGCGACTGGACATGCCCGGAGGTGACGATTTTGGCTCGCGTCCGATTGACATGCATGTGGCTGGTCTCACGGCTATGGGAGTTCGTTTCGATATCAATGACAACGCCCTGTCGGCGGAGGTTGATCACTTAATCGGTGCGCAGATCACTCTTGATTTTCCGTCTGTCGGAGCCACAGAAAACTTATTGACAGCAGCGGTTCATGCCGATGGCACGACGACTATCTCCAACGCAGCGCGTGAACCAGAGGTCGCTGATCTATGTGATCTGCTTGTTGAGATGGGTGCCAAGATCACCGGCATTGGTTCTGCTTGCTTGACGATCGAGGGAGTTCCACGCGGTGCATTGCATCCCGTCACGCATGCCGTGATTCCCGATCGAATTCAAGCAGCGACATATCTTGCGGCAACGGCGGTCGCTGGTGGCGATGTGATTGTGCGTGGCGCACAACCTCAAGATATGCACGTTCTGCTTAGTCGGATGAATGACATGGGTCTCGAGATCACCGCAGTTCCGGGTGGCGTGCGCATTGTTTCGCAAGGTCGGATGCGCGCAGTGGATATTCAGACTCTGCCGTATCCCGGTTTGGCGACGGATTACAAACCCTTATTGGTGACGATGTTGGCGGTGGCCGAGGGTATGGGCGTGGTCACTGAAAACTTGTATCCGGGACGTTTTCGTTATGTCGAAGAATTGTCCAAGTTGGGTGCTGATATTCGCACGGATGGACATCACGCCATTGTCAGGGGTGTTGAGAGCCTGCGCGGAGCAGGCGTTGTAGCCCCCGATATTCGAGCGGGCGCAGCCTTAGTGGTCGCGGGTCTAGCGGCCCGGGGTCGAACAGTGATTTCTGGAATTGAACATATTGATCGCGGGTATGACGATTTAGTGGGAAGACTTGTCGGACTCGGTGCCCTGATTGAGCGCGTCGATATCCCCGTGACGCAAGGAAAATGAG
>SYDZ01000200.1 GCA_005801025.1 Actinomycetota bacterium | reverse complement strand
GTCAGCACCCATCTCTGACAGACGTTCTTCAAGACGATCAATGAAAACATCGCCTCGCGCCTTGGAAATATCCAGCAATCCAACGGTGAGACCTTTGAGTGACTTTGGTCGACCAACGCGCTCCATAGTTGAGGCTCGGCGCTCATTGGTTGGATCAAGAACGAACCTATTCACTGATGTCGTCATGCTCGCACCTCTCTAGTCACTGGTTGGCTTCCGATGTCTCCGTTGGCCCAGCCCCCAATGATGGCAGAAAAAAGACCCGCGCCTCCACCAGCGTGCACAAGTAGAAGCCCGCCGGGCCTGAACTTTGGCAAAGTCATGCCACTGAGGTGAGTGGGCACCCCTTCGGCGATCCCATTGGCACCTCGAATCAATTCTGATCCCGGAATCTGTAGGCGGTCATGGATTTCACTCAGTACGCGATCGCGGTCCCATTCAGCATCCGCGTACACGCGGGCGTGCTCCGGACCCATGACCAAGATCGCGTCAAAAGCTACAACCGATTTGGGATTGTGCAGGGTCCGTAGGCAAGCGGCAAAAGTATTTGTCAGACTCTCTGGGTCGCGTGCTAGTTGATCAACAACACAACGCGGACCTTCACCGGGGAAAACGGTGACTGCATCAGTGGTGCGCGATATGCCACGGCTCTCACTCAGTGTTGTCCACGGTGTGCCAAGTTCATCCTCGGCAAAGCAAAAAGAGATTTTTCCAGGATTGCCGTGAGTGGCACGATCAACTTCACCAGGACGTCCACCACCGATATTGCGAATGATCAATTGCACAGCACGACCTATGGTCAAGTTGGCGCGATTTCCTTGGCCGAAAACATTCATCCCACTGTTCATACCAATGGCGCGAGTTCCTGGTCCATTGCACACGATGACTGGACCGACCGGCATAGTTGTGGCAAGCACCCCGTGAATATTGAAAGTGTCATTACAGACGGCTTCAAGTGCGGCAATCACCCACGGCAAATACTCGGGTTTGCACCCAGCCATGACAGCATTAATGGCAACTTTTTCAACGGTAATTTCCACGAGGTCCGGTGGAACGATGGCAACAACATCGGCGGGGGAGCGAGTGGTTCCCGTCAACATCCGTAGCACGCGTTGCTCAGTGGGTGGCACGACAGGAAGTCCATCAGTCCAACCTCGATCAAACATTGCTTCAAACTCGTCCTCTGCGTCGGCGACTTCGACACGGCGTGCCGCAAGAGCACTGAGCCCAAAGCGAACGCGTAGTTCGTCAACAAGATTGGGGTCAACACTCAATGAGGCGCAACCAGGTCGAAAATCTGGAAGTTCCACTCCGAGCGAGCTGAGCCCGGTTATCTTGAGCCATTCGTCGCGCACCCAACCCACGGTGCGTCGCACGTCAACTCCGTTTTCAATACGCAAAACCGTCGGAACTGTTTCAATGTCATAATGCCAACTGATTGCCAAGTCTGCATCGTGAATGCGTGCAAGTGATTCAGGGAACGTTGGGTCATCCTGCACATAGACCGTGACTGGAAGCGACTCATTGATGAGTTCTTCAATGACTGGCACAACCATCACACAAGTGGCGCACTCGCGTTTGACAACGATGACGAAACCATCGGGCAGAGTAGGGCGATTCACGATCTGCTACTCAGCAAGAAATGACAAAATAATGTCATTCACATAATCTGGCCGCTCAAGGTGAGCAAAATGTCCAGCGTTATCAATGATTTGCATCCGCGCATTGGGTGTTAATTCAGATGCAGCAAAATCGGCAACTTCTAGACCCATGCAACCGTCGGTGCGACCGTGCACATAGAGCAGAGGTTGTGGTGGGATTGTGGAGGACATATCTTGCGCAGCTTGCAATGCTGGATCGTTGTAGCCAGCGCCGAGTGTGGCGCGATAGAAACCCAGGGCAGCGGTGAGGTTCGCTGGATTACGGAGACTCGGCTTGAGGAGAGATAACTCCTCGGTGGCGTCAAAACCTGGGGACCAGTCATCCCACAACATGTCGATATAGGCAAGGTCGTCGGCAGCGACGACGAAGTCCGAAAACGGGTGTTGAAAAAAGAACATGTACCAACTGCGCTTTATTTGTGCCAGGTTTGACAAGAAGGCAACTCCTACGGCGTTGCCAGGAGGCACAGCCATTGTCACCACCTTGGCGAAAGCATCGGGTCGGTAATTGGCGGCGATGTGTGTAATCACTGCACCCCAGTCGTGTCCGATGATGACTGAATCGGGGCCACCTCCGAGGGCATCTCTCAGCGCAAGAGCGTCCATGGCAGAGGCGGCAGTCTGAAAGCGACCATCGCTTGGCACCTCCGTGGGGGCGTAACCACGCAAGAACGGTGCGACGGCCCGATAGCCGGCGTCGGCCAGTCTTGGCAGCAAATGGCGCCATGTATGGGCTGAATCGGGGAACCCATGCAGGCACAGAGCCAACGGTCCAGTGTTATCCAGGCCAGCCGCAAGGTAGGTGATGTCCAGATCGTTGACCCGAATCAAATGCTGCGAAATTGGGTTCATAGCGCCACGGTACTCGCCAGTGTTGACGCCGCTCCACCTCAACTGCGACGAAGGTCACCTATTCTGCCCATTTCATTTACCCCCTGTTGTCACTTAGCGTGAAGCTCATCGGGGACAATCAAAACATTGAGGTCACATTCTTTGGCGTGCGCGGATCCACACCTTGCCATGATGATGACACGAGGCGCTATGGCGGCAACACATCTTGTGTTGGTCTGAGCGCGCCCGATCAGGCACCGTTGGTTTTTGATCTTGGAACAGGATTGCGTTATTGCGGAGAAAGAGTTCCAGCGACGGGTCCCTTTCAAGGAAACTGTCTACTGACACACATGCACTGGGATCATGTGCAGGGCCTTCCATTTTTTGTTCCGACATTACGCGACGGAGCGCACTTTAATATTTACGGGCCAACCCAAGATGATGGTCGCACGGTGCGCGAAGTTTTTGAGTCGATCATCAAGCCTCCAGTGTTTCCAGTGAGCGTCACTTCGTTACCTGGGAAATTCGAATTTCATGATCTGGATGACAGCGATTTCGTGATCGGCGATCTGCAAATCAAGAGTCGTCTCGTACCACACGTCGGAAAAACTCTCGGCTATCGCGTTACGCATCATTCAACAAGCGTTACGTATATCTCTGATCATCAAATGCCGACAGATGGTTCAATGGGAATCACTGAGGGGGCGCGTGAACTTTGTCAAGATGCTGATCTACTGATTCACGATGCGCAGTACACGACAGATGAGTTTGCTGGCAAGAGTGATTGGGGTCATTGCACGGTTGACTATGCAGTGTGGGTGGCAATTGAATGTGGAGTGAAAAAATTGGCTCTCTTTCACCATGACCCAACTCGTAGTGACACTGCGGTAGATGAGTTATTGGCAGCGGCTCGTCGTCGTGGTGAGAAGCATGGCGTTGAAGTATTTGCGGCTTCCGAAAACCTCGTTGTCTCCCTATCCACCAGTTCCACTAGGGGCTAGCGCACGGCGATGAGGGGATCGGCGACGATGTGACTCGTGGTCCCATTCGGTCCCACGGTATTTCCGCCACGAATAGTTACCCGGCGCATACGCCGTTGCGCCTCCCCAAAATCGTCAATGGCGTAATGCATTGTCGCTCGGTTATCCCACAGCACGACATCGCCATCGCGCCACTGATGACGCATCACGAATTCCGGCTGGGTTGCATGTTCGAACAACAACTTCAAAAGGTTGGTGCTCTCAATTCGTGAGTATCCAACAATGTGGCTAGTGAAACCGGGATTGACGAACAGAGATCGGCGACCTGTGCTCGGATGCACACGCACCACTGGGTGAATGACTGGTGGAACTCGCGCAGCGTCGTTGTACAACTTTTGCGCGTCGTCACGCGACATGGCTGAGTCAAATGGTTCGCCCCAATAGGCAAGTGGCGAAATCCGGTGCACCGCTTCAAGCCCGTCCACGAGATGACGAAGGCTGGGGTTGAGGCGTTCATATGCCGTGCGCATGTCAGCCCATAAGGTGTCGCCACCTGATTCGGGTAAAACATCGGCGACCAAAACCGAGCCAGCGGGCGGAGTTGCAACGAACGTGACATCGGTATGCCATTGAGCGTTTTTGCCCCCTCGGTCAGCGTCTAGTTCAAGAATTTCTGGATACTGTGGGTGTCCAGGGACCACGGGGTGGGCGGGTGTTGGCTCGCCGAGGGTGCGGGCTAGCGCCACTTGCTCGCTGTGGTTCAAAAATTGGTCGCGTAACACGACAACGAGATTCTTCTCCAGGATGTCCAGTAATTGACCGGGGGCCATATCCGAGCGCACATCACCAGCCGATAATTCAGCGCCGAAGGAGCCAGTGATGGCTTTGATCTTCCAAGTATCGGTCAGGGCTGCAGGGGTCATTGTGGGCACCAGGATGAGGTCGATACCGAGCCTACATCCGTATAAATGATAATTGCCACAAATATGACTGGATTAGTCAGGTATTAGATACTATGTGGGCAATGAGCACGCAGATCAGCCCCATCCCCAACGAGATTGATGAGACCGATGCGGCAGAGACGGTCGCTTGGGCTCATCGCGAATTCGGCAACGGACTCGTGCTCACCGCCAGTTTCGAGGACCCAGTGCTGGTCCATTTGGTTGCCACCCACGCTCCAGGTGTGCCCATTGTGTTGCTTGATACTCAGTACCTCTTTGCTGAGACTCGTTGGTTGGTGGAAAACCTTCAGCAGCGTTTGAAGTTTCCGCTTGAGATCATTCGCCCACTCGATGATGTGCGTCCCGACGATCAGTGGCAATTTGACGTTGAAGGATGTTGTGCGCGCCGCAAAGTTGAGCCGCTGAATCGAGCCTTGCAGGGACGTAGCGGTTGGATTACTGGTATTCGTCGGGTTGATGGCCCGACACGTGCCGACACGCCGGTCGTTCAGTACGACGAAGTGCGTGGCCTCACAAAGATCAATCCTCTCGTGGCTTGGAGC
>SYDZ01000199.1 GCA_005801025.1 Actinomycetota bacterium | reverse complement strand
GCGGTGCCGCACGAATCATTCTTGAAGAGGCTGGCATTCATGATGTGTTGGCCAAATCACTTGGTTCGTCCAATGCCATCAACGTGGCTCGCGCCACGATCAATGGTCTGCAAGCTTTGCAGCGCCCCGATGAAGTCGCGGCTCGCCGTGGACTCCCCGCCGACAGTTTCGTACCCAAGGGCTTGCTCAAGGCATACAACGAGACCAAGCGCGCAGTCGCTGCAGGAGAAAGTCACTGATTATGGCCACTTATCAGACAGTCGTTCATACTGGTCCCACCATCACGGTGAAGCAGATCAAATCCAGTACCCATGCCAAGCCAAAGAGTCGTGGAACATTGCGTGCTCTTGGTCTTGGTCGTATCGGCAAGAGCAATGTGTTGCCTGATCGCCCAGAAATTCGTGGCATGATCGCCAGAGTTCCGCACCTTATCGAAGTCACATCTTCGACAGATTCAAAGGAGAGCTGACCAATGCGCGTCGACGAACTAGCACCAGCACCAGGCTCAACCCATCCAAAAAAGCGCGTCGGTCGCGGTATCGGCGGCAAGGGCGGCAAGACTGCCGGTCGTGGTACCAAGGGTCAGCAATCTCGTGGCCGTGGCAAAGTTGCTCGCGGTTTCGAAGGTGGACAGATGCCTCTCAAGCAGCGTGTTCCAAAGTTGAAGGGGTTCAATAACCCATTTCGCGTCGAGTACCAGGCTGTCAATCTTGATTCCCTCACTGAAATTGATGAGCCCATTGTGAACCCAGAGATTCTTTTCGCTCGTGGGGTGCTGCACAAGGGTGCATTTGTCAAGGTGCTTGCTCGTGGACAAGTCACTCGCCCAGTTGAAGTTCATGCTCATGGCGTTTCCAAGGCAGCGCAGGCGGCCATTGAAGCTGCTGGCGGCTCAGTCACTATCATCCCGCTGCCGTACAAGGTTCGTCCTGCGGCCAAGGGCAATCAGTTCACCAACCGCTGATATCGGACTCACCGATTATCACACCGAGTTAGAACCCGAGGAACACACGTGCTGTCAAACCTGAAGAACATCTTCAAGGTGCCTGACCTTCGGAACAAGATTTTGTTCACCTTGATGATGGTGCTTTTGTATCGTCTTGGAGCGCATATCCGCGTTCCTGGTATTGATGATCTTGCAGTACGACAGTTGCGCGAATCGGCACGTCAGCAGGGTGCTCTCGGTTTCTTGAACTTGTTCTCTGGTGGAGCGTTTTCTTCTTTCGCGATTTTTGCGTTAGGAATCATGCCGTACATCACCTCGAGCATCATCATGCAGGTGTTGACAGTCGTCATTCCCAAACTTGAAGAATGGCAACAAGAGGGTGCCACAGGGCAGCGCAAAATTACGCAATGGACTCGTTATGTGGCGATGGCCATCGCCCTGTTGCAGGCTGCTGGTTTGACATTTATTTTTGGTCAAGGCCGTGGTTCGGCATTCTTTACTGCGTCTGCGAACGCTCCAGACATTGTGCTACTGCCTGATGGCATGTGGCCTCGAGGCCTGCTGGTGATTCTTTCACTCGTCGCCGGTACAGCCCTGTTGATGTGGATGGGCGAATTGATTAGCCAGCGCGGTATCGGTAATGGTATGAGCATCTTGATTTTTGCTTCAGTGGTGAGTTCATTACCCTTTAGTTACTACTCAATTCTGCAAAGTAAGAAGTGGGTTGTTTTCGGTATTTTGATTGCCGTTTCAATCGGCATTTTGATTGCAGTAGTTCGTGTTGAACTTGGACAGCGCCGCATACCGGTGCAGTTTGCTAAGCGAGTAGTCGGACGTCGCCAGTACGGTGGACAAAGCACTTACATTCCGTTGAAGGTGAATCAGGCTGGCATTGTGCCGATCATTTTTGCAAGTTCCGTGATGTTGTTACCCGTGTTGCTCGTCAACATCATTGGTTCTGATACTGGTTGGCGACGCACAGTGACTGTATGGGTAGATCGCAACTTGGTGTCTTCTCAAGGATTGTTATACATCGTCTCGTTTGCTTTGTTGATCGTCGCATTCGCATACTTTTATAACTCGATTGCCTTTGACCCGATTCGTCAAGCGGATCAGATACGTCGTCAAGGTGGATTTATTCCTGGAATTCGTCCCGGACCGCAGACCGAGCATTACTTGGGCAAGGTTGTGAACCGAATTACCTTGCCAGGCGCATTATTCGTTGCATTCATTGCGATTTTGCCGTACATCGTGTTGTGGGTGGGTGACGTTCAGTCGTTCCCCTTTGCTGGTACAACGGTGCTTATTGCCGTGGGCGTTGCTCTTGATTTAATGCGGCAAGTAGATAGCCAACTGATGTTGCGCAATTACGAGGGATTCCTGAAGTGATGTCGACGCAGCTTTGGTTGCTGCCGCTGGGCTAAGTCATGACCGCGGGCGTACGGCTGATCATCATGGGTCGCCAAGGGGCGGGTAAGGGCACGCAGTGTCAACGTATCTCGCGTCATTTTGTCGTTCCGCATATCTCCACAGGTGAAATTTTACGTGCCGCCGTTCGTGAGGGTACAGAGATTGGCAGGATGGCCAAACAGGTCATCGAGGCTGGCCGTCTGGTAGGCGATGAGATCATGATTGAAATCATTCGCGAGCGACTTGAGCAAGATGATGCACGCACCCGCGGGTATATCTTGGATGGCTTTCCTCGAACTGTGGCTCAGGCCGTGGCTCTTGACGGTATTGCGGCGGAGCGACCCATTCATGTCGTGCTTGATCTTGACGTGCCTCGCGATTTAGTGATTCAACGCATTTCCTCTCGGCGGGCATGTCGCGATTGTGGAACGAACTATGTCGCCACTGGTCAAAAGAGGGACCTCTGGACCTGTGATTCTTGTGGGGGAGACGTTGTTATTCGTGATGATGACACCCCCGAGAGCATTAGCCAGCGTTTGGATCTCTATGAAAGCCAAACCGCTCCACTGCTTGAGTTCTACGGTCGGGATGCTCGTTTGGTTGTTATTGACGGTTCAAAGGGACCAGACGAGGTTTTCGGCTTATTGACGGTCGCTATCGATTTCGCCCGAAAGAGCGACTAAATGGCTTCTGTGGATAACTTGGCTGTGATCTGTGACGCCGAAAAGGAGGGCCTGATTTCCCAACTTGATGACTCGGGCTGGACTACATTGACGGCCGACAGAGACCCTCAACTTTCCTGCCTCGGGCGATTGGATGGGGTAAGTCTCGGCGGTAGCATTGCCACTCGGCCCAATGGCCAAACCTGCACGCGTTTTCGTGGCGCATCGCAGTGTGCAATATCCGCCCTGTTAGGAGTCAGTTCTGTCCAAGCCCAAAGACGATGCCATCTTGCTAGAAGGCACGATTCTCGAATCCCTACCGAACGCGATGTTTCGGGTGGAGTTGGAGAACGGCCACAAAGTTTTGGCTCATATCTCCGGAAAGATGCGAATGAATTACATCCGTATTCTCCCCGGCGACAAAGTGCAAGTAGAACTCACCCCGTATGACCTCACCCGAGGTCGCATTACCTATCGCTATAAGTGAATGACATCCATCTAACGAAACAGAAGTGAGATGACCATGAAGGTCAAACCGAGTGTAAAAAAAATCTGCGAGAAGTGCAAAGTCATCCGTCGGCATGGCCGCGTCATGGTCATCTGCGAGTACCCGCGTCACAAGCAGCGTCAAGGCTGAGAAGAGAATAAGGAAACAGCATGGCCCGTATTTCTGGAGTAGACATCCCACGTGAAAAGCGTTTGGAGATTTCTCTGACCTACATTTTTGGTATCGGCAAACCGACTGCTCAAAGAATGTGTGCCGATCTTGGCATCAGTCCCAACACTCGTGTTCGTGATCTCACCGACGAAGAAGTCAACAAACTTCGTGGATGGGTTGATCAGAATGTCACTGTTGAAGGTGACCTTCGTCGTGAAGTGCAGACTGACATCAAGCGCAAGATTGAGATTGGTTGCCTCCAGGGGATCCGTCATCGCAAGGGTTTACCAGTACGCGGTCAACGCAGTAAAACCAATGCTCGTACCCGTAAGGGACCAAAGCGCACAGTTGCTAACAAGAAGAAGGCAGTGAGGAAGTAACCATGGCCAAGCCAAAGCCAGGCGGTCGCCGCCCCCGTAAGCGTGAACGTAAAAATGTCAGCGTTGGTGTGTGTCACATCAAGTGCTCGTTTAATAACACCATCGTCAGCATCTCCGACACTGAAGGCAATGTGCTTTCGTGGGCATCTGGCGGTGGCGTCGGCTTCAAGGGTTCTCGCAAGAGCACTCCATTCGCAGCACAGATGGCTGCTGAGAAGGCTGCTAAGGCTGCTTTCGAACAAGGCATGCGTCGTGTTGAAGTTCACGCTAAGGGCCCAGGCTCTGGACGTGACACAGCGATTCGTTCGTTGCAGAACACTGGTATTGAAGTGACCGGAATTAAAGATGTCACGCCGGTGCCTCACAATGGGTGCAAGTTGCCCAAGCGGAAAAGGAACTAAGCGATGGCCCGTTACATTGGACCCAAGGTGCGCTTGTCGCGCCGTCTCAACACCAATATTTTCGAAAACGAAAAAGGTCGTAAAGCCCTTGAGCGTCGTCCATTCCCGCCAGGTCAGCACGGTCGTACGCGTCGTCGTTCAGCAGGCAGTGAGTACTTGACCCAACTCCAGGAAAAGCAGAAGGCGAAGTACATCTACGGTGTGCTTGAGCGTCAGTTCCGCAAGACCTATGACGAAGCCAACCGTCTTCAGGGACCAACTGGTGAGAACCTCTTGCGTCTTCTCGAATTGCGCCTCGACAATGTGGTTTTCCGCGCCGGCTTTGCCAGCACCCGCCCCCAGGCTCGCCAATTCGTCAGCCATGGCTTGATCTTGGTGAATGGCAAGCGTCTGGACATCCCGAGTGCTCGTGTCAAGAAGGGTGATGTCATCACTTTGGCCATAAAAGCCCGAGAAATGATCGTTATCCAGCACAATGTCGATACCCTTGACCGTTCATTAGTGGGTTGGCTCGAAAGCGGAGATGGTGGCAAGCAAGTCACTGTTCGCAATGAACCAGCCCGCGAGAACATAGATGTACCAGTACGTGAACAGCTCATCGTTGAGCTTTACTCTAAGTAATTCCATCACCCCGACGAACGGAAGAGACAAATGCTCGTCATCCAACGCCCCACAGTCGAAGCAATCGGCGAACCAAAAGATAACCGTCAGAGTTTTTCTGTCGGCCCTCTTGAACCCGGTTTCGGCCACACCATAGGTAACTCGCTGCGCCGCGTGTTGCTGTCCTCCATTCCCGGAGCCGCCATTACGACGGTGAGGTTCGAAGAGGCCCTGCACGAGTTTGACACCATTGCTGGTGTGACTGAGGACGTCACTGACATCATCCTCAACCTCAAAGACATCGTGCTGACTTCTCTCTCCGATGAGCCTGTCAGCATTCGTGTTGATGTGCGTGGTGATGCAATCGTGACCGCTGGCGATATCCAGTGTCCAGCCGATGTGGAGATTTTGAATAAAGATCTCGTCATCGCTCATGTCAACTCAAAGGGTCGTCTTGCACTTGACCTCACCGTCGAGCAGGGTCGTGGTTATAACTCGAGTGACCGTGAGCGCGACTCAAGCATTCGTACGATTGGTGTCATCCCAATAGACGCCATCTTCTCGCCAGTGCGTCGCGTCATGTTTGATGTAGTACCGACGCGAGTTGAGCAGTCAACCAACTACGACAAGTTGGTGATTGACATTGAGACTGATGGAACGACCACACCACGTGATGCACTCGCTTCGGCGGGCGCAACACTGCGTTCACTGGTTGATCTCGTGGCTAACTTGTCCGAAGAAGTCAAGGGACTCGAACTCGGTGAAGTGATTTTGGCTGGTTCATCTAGTCCAGATCTCGACATCGCCATTGAAGACCTCGATCTTTCAGAGCGCCCTCGCAACTGTTTGAAGCGCGCCCAGGTCAACACCATCGGCGAACTTCTCAGCAAGAACGAAGATGACTTGCTGAACATCACCAACTTTGGCCAGAAGAGCCTCGACGAAGTCAAGCAAAAGCTTGATGAGCGTGGCCTCACACTTCGCGGCTGAGCCGACGAACGTTTAACGAAGGAAACAGAACATGCCCGCAACCCCACGCCGTGCCAGAAACTTTGGTGGTAGCTCACAGCACCAAAGGTTGATGATGGCTAACCTCACTGCTTCGTTGATTGCCGCTGAGGCCATTGAGACCACTGAAGCTAAGGCTAAGGCACTTCGCCCCATTGCTGAAAAACTCATCACCAAAGCCAAGAAGGCCCAAGATGGTGACGCCACAAGTATCCACCGCATCCGTCAGATTCAGGGTTACCTCGGTGACAAGGAAATGACCCATAAGTTGGTCGCTGAAGTTGCGCCTCGCTATCTTGAGCGCAATGGTGGCTACTTGCGTATTCTCAAACTCGGCCCGCGTCAGGGTGATAATGCCCCGATGGCACGTATTGAACTCGTCTGACGAGTTCTTCACTGCACGTTAAAACTTTATGAGTACTTCCGAGCCCGCCACCAGGCGGGCTCGTTTGTTGGTGGCATACGAAGGTTCGTACTTCAACGGCTTTGCAGTCAACGAGGGCGTGCGCACGATCGCCGGCGTGATC
>SYDZ01000198.1 GCA_005801025.1 Actinomycetota bacterium | reverse complement strand
CCTTCGGCAATTGAAATTGATCGGCCTTCATTTGTGATTAATGCACTTCCTATCGTCGCTTTTGAACTGCTACTTGTGGCAGGACGCATCATTGGAGATGTTGCACTTGATGATCCGCCGAATCTGTTAGAAGTTCATATCGGAGACCCAATTCTTACTTGGTGCCGTTTAGAAGTTCTCCCCGACGCGGGATCAAGCAGCGTCAGTTTGACTGTTGACGGACTCACGAATGCCCTGAATATTCGCGACCTGTGGATCGCGACTATCAATGAGATTGGTCGTGCGCACCATGAGCGGCCTTGAGTAATCGATCGCAAATCGCGTTACCAATTCCGTTCGGCGGGGGAAGAACGACAATCGCTTGATCAATACCATCGTCATCACATTGGCGTAACTGCGCATACATTTGAGTAGCGAATAATGTCGGATCACTACTTCCATCAATAATGCGTGTGTGCTGAGTTACGGCCTGAGTTTTGAGAAGGCTTTGTGCCTCGTATATATCCGCGACCATAGTCAAACGACACATCGGTGCATAGTGCGAGTCCAACATTCCGGGGGCACGATTCGGACCAGTCATTTGTTCTGACAAAGGCAGGATCTGAGAAATGACCTCGCGCGAAATACCACCTGGACGGAGAATCTGAATGGTGTGTGCTGAGCAGTCGACAATGGTGGATTCAAGCCCGATGGAGCAAGGTCCACCGTCCAAAATGTAATCCACTTCTGAACCCAGATCTTTGAGCACATGCTCGGCGGTGGTCGGGCTGATTTTGCCAAATTTATTCGCTGATGGGGCTGCGATACCTCCCTCAAGCCCGCTTAATACCGCTATGGCTGTGGCGTGATTCGGTATCCGCAATGCAACTGTCTCGAGCCCTCCAGTCACCCCATAGTGAACAGTGAGTGCTTTCGCAACGATCACTGTCAAGGGACCGGGCCAAAACAAAGCACCTAAAATCTCCGCCGACGCCGGCCAATCGGCACTCCAGCGTCGCGCTTCGGCCAGGGAATCAATATGCACGATTAAAGGATGATTCCTTGGGCGACCTTTGATGTCAAAGATACGATTGACAGCAACGCTGTTCGAAGCATCTGCGGCAAGGCCGTAGACGGTCTCGGTGGGAAAGCCGATCACACCGCCATTTCGTAGGACCTCAATGGCATGATCTGTATCTGTTCCAATGGAACCAGATTTCATTTCAGATCCACACCTAAGAAATCAAAAGCGGCATCAAAGAATCCGAAATCGCCGGTTGTGGCAAAGTGATCCACATTTCGTAAGGTCACAAGACGCGCGTTAGGCAACATGGCCACCAAACCATCCCCTGGCCCAGCAAAATCCTTGTCACCGATGACGACTAAAACTGGACAAGTGATCTTTGCGAGTTCTTCCGCTGTGTAAGGGTCACGCTGACGTTTCATTATCGCTGTGAGAGCGATTTTGTCATTGCCTGGTTGATCTGCGTATTGCACGAAAAGGCGCGCAAGGTTATTTTCTTGCGTCACATGACCCTCGAGGGCGTCAACGATCAAGCGGTGCGATTCTTGACTATCAGCCTCAATGACATTTCTGCCAATTCCCGCTACGACCAAACTTTTCACCCGATCAGGGTGCTCGATGGCTAAGCGCAAAAGGGTAATAGCGCCGAGGGAGAAGCCGATGAGGTCCACGGGTTCTGGGGGCATGACTTGTAGAATTCGTTCAGTGAGGTCTCCATAGTCTTCAGGGGAATGAGGCTTTGGAGCCTGGCCGTGTCCCAATAGGTCGACACCAATGACAGTTCTGCCGGCATCTTCAAGGAGATCGGCGAAGCCATTTGTTTTCCAGGTTGTGGAGAATGAACCACCCCAGCCGTGAACAAGAACGATTGGGTGCTTCACCTAGCCCAAGATAGCCCCTAGCCTGAAGGCGCACTCGTGTATGGGTACCAACAAAGGATAACGACGTATGAAATTCCTAAATGACCTGTCGCCCTCCTATGACCTCACTTATAGCGATGTCTTTATGGTCCCGAGCGTGTCTGATATTGGATCGCGCTTGGACGTGGATCTTGTCACGTCGGATGGGATCGGCACGACTATTCCCGTGGTTGTGGCAAATATGACCGCTGTTGCTGGGCGCAGAATGGCTGAAACTGTCTCTCGGCGCGGCGGTTTAGTCGTGCTTCCACAGGACATCCCCCTCGATGTCATACACACGGTGGTCGACTTTCTGAAAAGTCGACATCCTATTTATGAAACACCGATCACTCTTTCGCGCACCGACACTGTTGGTGAAGCTCTCAGTTTGATACACAAACGCGCTCATGGCGTGGTGATTGTGACGGATGAATTAGATCATCCACTTGGGATCTTTACCGAGGCTGATGCGGCTGGTTACGATCGTTTTACGCAACTACATAATGTGATGTCCACTGATTTGCTGTGTATTCAAGACGGTACAGATCTTGAAGAAATCTTCCATCTGTTGTCGGGACAGCGTCTGACCGCAGCACCAGTCACTAATGCTGAGGGGCGCTTGATTGGCTGTGTCACTCGTCGAGGTGCTTTGCGGTCGACGCTCTACCGAGCAGCCCTGAATTCGGATGGTCAGTTCCTGACTTCCGTAGCGATTGGGGTCAACGGCGATCCGGCTCACAAAGCAAAAGTGTTACACGAGATGGGAGTGGATGTTCTTGTCGTTGATACAGCACACGGACATCAGACACGCATGCTTGAGGCCGTGCAATCAGCCCGGGCTTCAGCGCCAAACGCAATCATTGTCGCAGGTAATGTCGTGACCGCGAGTGGGACGCGTGATCTCGTGCATGCAGGTGCAAATATTGTCAAGGTGGGTGTTGGTCCAGGAGCGATGTGCACCACTCGTATGATGACGGGCGTGGGACGGCCGCAGTTTTCGGCAGTACTTGAATGCTCTCAAGAAGCCCGACGTTTAGGTGCCTCGGTATGGGCTGATGGGGGCATTCGTTATCCGCGAGATGTGGCATTGGCACTGGCAGCGGGTGCAGGCAATGTGATGTTCGGCTCTTGGCTTGCGGGAACTTACGAATCCGCTGCAGATACTCTGCGCGATCCGGATGGTCGACTCTACAAAGAAAATTTCGGCATGGCTTCAAATCGTGCTGTGCGAAACAGGACACGTCGAGAGGGTCTCTTTGATCGGGCCAGTAAAGAATTGTTTGAAGAAGGGATTTCTACATCGCGGATGTATTTAGATCCCGAGCGTCCAGGGGTGGAAGACATCATTGATCAAATCGTGGCCGGTGTTCGTAGTGCATTTACCTATGCAGGTGCAAACACCAATGAAGAGTTCCATCAACGGGCAATCGTCGGGCTCCAAAGTTCAACTGGCTATGACGAGGGTCGTTCTGTCGGGACTAGTTGGTAATTCTGTGTCTGGCACGCAGATGATTATCGCAATTGACGGTCCCGCAGGCGCGGGTAAATCAACCATTGCTCAGGCGTTAGCCCAGGCGATGAACTTGCAGTACTTGGATACGGGTGCGATGTTTCGTGCGGTCACAAGCACCGTGCTTCGTCTAGGAATTGATCCGAGTGATTTTGAACAAGTGGGTGCCTTGTGTGAGAGCCTTTCTTTGGATGTATTCGAAAATCAAGTAATCGCCGATGGGGTTGATGTCACCGTTGATATCAGAACTCCGGCTGTGACACAGGCAGCCAGCGTGATCGCCACCAATCCACGTGTTCGGGCTAATTTGCGCAGTAGGCAACGTGCGTGGACATCAGCGCGCGGGGGAGGTGTAGTGGAGGGTCGTGATATCGGCTCTGTCGTGTTCCCAGATGCGACGTTGAAGGTCTTCCTCACGGCTACGCCGCGAGTCCGCGCTGGACGGAGAGTTGCCGAAATCGGTGGAGATGTTGATGAGATTGAAAGGCTGATCAGTGAAAGGGATCTATTGGACTCGACACGCGCTGATAGTCCTCTTCGCGAGGCTGAGGGATCAGTGCTGATCGACACGAGTGGACGTCTCGTGGTTGATATTGTGAAGCAGATCGTCAATCTTGTTGAGGGGAGGTTGCCGTGAGTGAAGTTGAATCACATCTCGCTGCGGACGCGATAGGTGTCCGAGTTTTTTATGCCAGCGTGCGGACAGCGGTGACATTTTTTTGTCGCATGTATTGCAGAATGTCTCTCACGGGGCGTGAGAACATTCCTCAACGTGGGGCATTCGTTTTGGCTCCCGTGCATCGCAGTTATCTTGATACCCCGATTGCATCATCGTGCACCCGCCGCAGAATGCGCTTCATGGGAAAAGATTCTCTGTGGAAGAGCCAACCTTTGCGCTGGATCGTTACTTCCTTAGGAGCCTTTCCCGTGACGAGAGGTTCAGCAGACCGAGAGGCGATTTTACGCTCCATCAAGGCTCTGCAATGTGGGGAACCTCTCGTGCTGTTCCCTGAAGGTGAACGCAAATCTGGACCAACAGTGCAACCGGTGATGGATGGTGCGGCTTATGTGGCTTGCAAAGCGGGAGTCCCAATCAT
>SYDZ01000197.1 GCA_005801025.1 Actinomycetota bacterium | reverse complement strand
TGCGAGACCAATTTCCCGAATAAGCCCGTACAGCTGGTTTCCCAGAGAGTTGGCGCATCCGTGTGGGGAAGTGCCTGACCTGACGCTAACCTCAAAGGGCTATATCGAAGAGAAGGTCGCCATGGCTGTTCCGAAGAGGAAAAAATCAAAAATGAAGGGTCACAGCCATCAGGCTGGAGCATGGAAGTTAGAAGCCCCCTCGCGGAGTCTCTGCCCACGTTGCGGTTCGGTCAAGTTGCCACACACGGTTTGCAAGGCCTGCGGCTGGTACAAAAACCGCGTTGCTATCGAAGTCTGATGTAGCCGCTGAGTTAGATCGCCCTGATGTTGCCCATCGCTGTAGACGCCATGGGCGGAGATAACGCCCCCAACGAAATCGTCGCTGGTGCTGTGCAGGTTGCGCAACTCGGAATCCCTATCATTCTCGTGGGTCCAGAGAATCTTGAAGGTCGCCAAGGTCTTGAACTGATCGTGGCATCCGAGGTTATTGAGATGGATGAGGACGCAGCACAGGGCGCCCGACGCAAAAAAGACTCAACCTTGATCCGTGCCGCTGAAGCAGTTCGTGATGGTCGCGCCTCGGCAATGATTTCGGCTGGCAATACGGGAGCCACAATGGCCGCTGCGTTGTTGCGCATGGGACGCATCAAGAATGTCAATCGCCCAGCAATCGCCACGCCGATTCCGGTTCCTGGTGGCACACCAACGGTTTTGCTTGATGCCGGCGCTAACGCTGAAGTGAAGGCTGAATGGCTAGTGCAGTTCGCAATCATGGGCTCAGTATTTGCTCATCATCGCTACGGGATTGAGAGTCCTCGAGTTGGTCTGTTGTCAATTGGTGAAGAGTCGGGTAAAGGTGACACTCTGCGTAAAGAGGCGTACGAACTTCTTGCCAATGCGACTGGCGTCAACTTCATTGGCAACGTTGAGGGTCGCGATGTGATGTCGGACAATGTTGATGTTGTGGTGACGGATGGATTCACCGGAAATGTAGTTTTGAAAACTCTTGAGGGTGGCATGAAGACGCTCGTCAAAGCGTTAATGGCAGCCTTTTCAGCACTGCCCGAATATAAACCACACGCCGATGCGCTGTTGCCTGCTTTGTTGCCTCTCTACGAGATTGTGGATCCCGAGAGCACTGGCGGGGCGATACTGCTCGGAGTAGATGGGGTATGCATTGTTTCGCACGGTTCATCTTCATCGCGGGCCATCGTCAACGGCATCAAAGTCGCCAATGACATGGTGCAGTGTGGCATCGTTGAGGCAATACATCGTGCTATCAACCAATAGTTAGCCGTTGTAGGGGTTATCATTTACTGACCAGATAGTAACCCGGAGGACATTGTGCCCACTGAGACGCCGAAAAATTTTGCACCACTTGATCGCGACGGAGTCTTTGCGATCGTGCGTGATCAACTCGTAGACATCCTTGAAACCGATCCTGAGAACATTTCGGAAGGACAGTCCTTCAAAGATGACCTCAATGCTGATTCCCTAGCTTTGGTTGAACTGGTCGATGCACTTGAAGAGGCTTTGAGTGAGCGAACGATTGGCTTTCGTATAGAAGATGATGACTTAGCTGATCTCAAGACCGTGCGCGATGCAGTTGACTTCGTCTACGCCCATGTCGTGGCTCACGGTCAAAAGGGCTGATTGTCCATGGCGGTTTTCTCCGCTCTTCGCAAGTTAAGTCGTCGAGATCGGCGATTGCGGCGTCAAGAAGTTCCAGCGGGAGATATCAACTCTTGGACTCGAAATACTGCCAACCATGTGTTCACTAGTGAACCCTTGTTGCGCCAAGCAATGGCGCATCGTTCATGGTGCGCTGAACATGCTGGAAGGCCGAGTAATGAACGCCTCGAATTTTTGGGCGATGCGATCTTGCAGTGGATTATCACTGATCTGATTTTCGAAGCCCATCCATCTTTGAATGAAGGCGCTTTGACTGACCTGCGAAAGTCCTTGGTGAACGCCGAGACTCTGGCCAATATCGCTGTGGAAATCAAACTCGGTCAATGGTTGCAACTCGGTGCTGGCGAAGATGCCGCCGGAGGGCGTTTCAAGGGTTCAATTTTAGCCGATGCCTTGGAGGCCCTGATTGGTGCTCTGTACTTGGATGGCGGGGCCGACAAAGTGCGGGCTTTCGTGACACATTTGATGAGTGATCGAATTATTGATCAGGCTGAGCGACTTGATGAGTTTGATGCTCGTAGCCATTTGATCCGCATATGTGTGCGCGAGTTCACTCGTCCGCCGGTGCTCGAAATCACTTCTTCGGGGGCTCCTCATCAACCGATTTTCACTGCCCGAGTGGTGATCAATGGCGAAGAGATGGGTGCGGAAATCGGAAGAACTAAGAAGGCTGCGGCAGAGGCAGCATCAACGATCGCCTTGTCAAAGTTGCAGTCGCGCGGCATCGATATTGGCCGTGCCTGAACTACCAGAAGTTGAAACTGTACGTCGAGGACTTGAAGAAAAATTTATAGGTCGCCGTATCGATAAGGTTGAAGTCGGACGTCAGCGCTCAGTGCGTCGTACCTCGCGCGAAGAGGTCATCGCCCGGCTGACAGGGGTGACGGCAATCGCTGCTCATCGACGCGGCAAGTATCTGCTCTGTCCACTTGATTCAGGGGACATGATGATGATTCATCTGCGCATGAGCGGCCAGGTGCTGATCGACGGAGTCGATTCACCACGGCCAGCGCACAGCCACGTCATCTTGACTTTGCGCGACATCTTTGGATCCGTTCAAGAACTCCGTTTCGTTGATCCGCGAACTTTCGGAGAGGTGGTTGTTTTTGATCCCGCGGATGCCGATTCAATAGTCCCCGAACTCGCACGACTCGGTCTGGATCCGATCACTGATGGCTTGAGTTTGGGTCAATTGCGCAAGATTTTGCGTACCACCGCGCGCCCGATCAAAGCAGCATTATTGGATCAACATCTAGTGGCAGGGATTGGAAACATTTATGGCGATGAGATCTTGCACCAAGCACGGGTTAACCCATTGCGCCCCGCCCGAGATGTAGGTCCTGCACAGTCCGTGCGTGTACATCGGGCAATTCATGAGATCTTGGAGGCGGCGATTAGCCAAGGGGGGT
>SYDZ01000196.1 GCA_005801025.1 Actinomycetota bacterium | reverse complement strand
GATTGTTCACACTGAGTAGTTGCAAGTCGTCAATTGATGAACGCAAAGATTGCATGTACTGCGAGGAAGAAAGAGTATGCATATCACTCAGATTACTTCTTCACGAAGGTGAGTGCGTGTGGCGCTAGCAATTATGGTGGGGCACGACTTGAGGATTGTGGCATCAACGATATGGAGTGATTATGAATGAGCCTGACAATGAAGAGCCTGCAGTTGATCCTGCAGTTTTTGAGCACCTTCAAGAGGTCGTCAGTCAATTGCGCGAATCGGCGAGCAAGCTTGATGATGTTGCCTTGGATATCCTGCGTTCGGCTTATTCACGCCGCGAGGGGAGACCAGCAATTGATAAGACGATTACTCAGGCCCGCCGCGCCATAGAAAAAGCCATCCATTTGATTGACATTGACAGTCACTCCTAAAACGTCTGCGCCTTATCACTCAGTGCTGCTATGAGTTCGTCAAAACTTTTTTGGAAAGAGAGCACTCCCTCATCCTCAAGTTGGCGAGCCACGTCATCCATGTCAACTCCCACCTCCGCTAATGCGGCCCACACTTGGCGACTCTCGTGCACATTTTGATCAATCGTCGTTCGCAGGGTTCCGTGATCAGCGAAGGCTTCTAAAGTTGTGTCAGGCAGAGTATTCACTGAGTTGTGACCGATCAATTCATCAACATACAAGGTGTCCGGATAACTCGGATTCTTTGTGCTCGTTGATGCCCATAGGGGTCGCTGAACTGATGCGCCTTGTTGCGCCAATTTCTCCCAACGCATCCCGCTAAACGTCGTTCGGAATCGGTCATAAGCCAGTTTCGCTTGCGCTACAGCGGCACGGCCCCGCAGTGCCACAGCAGTGGGAGTCCCTATGAGGTCAAGTCGTTGATCAACTTCAGCGTCAACACGGCTGATGAAAAATGAGGCCACGCTGGAGATTCCGTTGATACTCAGACCAGCATCTAGGCGTTCTTCAAGGCCCGCTAGATAGGCGTCCATCACTTTTTGGTAGCGGTCCAAACTGAAGATCAAGGTGACGTTGACATTGCGACCAGCAGCAATCATCGCTTGCACCGCTTCAAGGCACGGCACAGTGGCGGGAATCTTGATCATCAAATGTGGACGAGAAACTGTTTCCCAAAGGTGTTGGCCAGCCAAAAGAGTAGCGCGATGATCATGGGCGAGGTTCGGGTCAACCTCGACGCTGACAAATCCATCCCCGCCGTTGCTATTTTTGTAGACGGACTCAAAGACATCAAGAGCTCCATGAATATCTCGTAGCACCATCGCCCAGTAGCAATCAATAATTGAATTGTCTGCTGAGATCAGAGAACGGAATTGCTCGTCATAATCAGCAGAACCCTGGATCGCTTTTTGAAAAATAGTTGGATTTGATGTTAAACCACGAATTCCAGCATCACGAATACCCGCTAAATCTCCCGAGGTAATGAGACTGCGCTTTAAATTGTCAAGCCATGGACTTTGCCCATGTTCAGCATGCAGGCGCATCAAACGATCTGTCGAAACCATGCCCCAAGCGTGACAGATTGAACGCCGTTGGGCGCGCACCGTTCAACGTTTGAGCAGTTTTTTTACAGCTGAGACCACGCTCAATGGGTTGATCCCCAGACGATTGAGAGCCTCCGCACCTGGAGCGCTTGCGCCAAAGCGATCAATACCGACACATGAGTCAGCAAAGAGCTGCCATCCAAAGGTCGTACCCGCTTCCACCGAGACGGTCTCCACATCTCCTGGAAGGATTTTGTTTGCTTCAACTGGGTTTGTGACCCGAAAGGCCGTAAAGCGGTCCCATGAGGGCAAGGAAACGACCTGGGCGTCGATACCCATTGCCAGCAGATCATCTGCCGCCTGCAAGGCCACGTGAAGCTCGCTGCCAGTGGCCACAATGACAACATCGGCTGTGCCAGAGGCCCGGCGAATGATGCCCGCCCCATGTGCAACCGCTGACCCATCAGTCAGAACGGGCAGGTTCTGGCGGCTCAAAATGAGTGCTGTCGGACCATCATGCTCAAACGCACAACGAACCGCTTGGGCAGTCTCATTTGCATCACATGGGCGGATCACCTGGAGATCAGGTATCGACCGCAATGCAGCAAGGTGTTCAATTGGTTGATGAGTCGGTCCATCTTCACCAACGCCAACGGAGTCGTGACTGAACACAAAGAGGCATTTTGCTTTTGAGAGTGCTGCCAGCCGAATGGGTGGCTTCATGTAATCAAAGAATACAAAGAAAGTTCCACCAATGGGATAGACCCCACCGTGCAAGGCCATACCCACCATCGCCGATCCCATGGCATGCTCGCGTACCCCGTAATACACCTGACGTCCTTGGGGATTCTCTGCAGACATTGCAGTCTGCCCAGAGAGTTTCGTTCCCGTATTTCCTGTGAGGTCCGCAGAACCAGAAACAACTCCTGGCTGTTTTGGCAACACCGCATCAAATACCTTTTGCACCGCAACTCGAGTAGCGATTGATTCGCCGAGTGCGAAATGTGGCAATGTGTCTTGCCAGTCACTGAGACCACCGTTCCACGCCGCTGTCCACTCTTGCTTCAATGGACTGGCCGCAAGACGCTCTTGCCACGCCACACGCTGTTGCGCCCCATGAATTTTTGCAGATTCGCGACAGGCAGCCACGACGTCCAAGGGAGCCCAAAAAGACTCGTCGGGGATGTTCATCGCCTGCTTCGTGCGCGTGACATGCTCGGCATTGAATGGGTTCCCGTGTGCTTCGTGTTTGCCTGTCCAGTCCGGTGAAGGAAAACCGACTTGGGTGCGCAGGATCAGTAACTTTGGTCGATCGTCACGTGAGTCGCGAGCTGCTGTGAGGGCAGATTCCAAGGCATCTAAATCCTCACCGATTGCACCAAGGTTGCTGACCGACCAGCCATAGCTAGAAAAACGCAACGCTACGTCGTCGCTGCAGGACAAGTTGGTCCCGCCATCAATAGTGATTTGGTTGTCGTCAAAAATGACAATCAAACGACCAAGTTTTTGATGCCCTGCTAACGAAGCTGCTTCATGGCTGACGCCTTCCATCAGGCATCCGTCTCCAGCCACAACGAATGTACGGTGATCACAGATCTCTGAACCGAACCGCGCTCGAAGATGACGTTCGGCCAACGCCAGACCTACACCATTGGCAAATCCTTGACCGAGTGGCCCAGTTGTCACCTCGACGCCTGCGGTGTGACCCCGCTCGGGGTGACCAGGGGTTGCTGAACCCCATTGACGAAAGGCTTGGATATCTGACATCTCTAAGCCATAACCCTGCAAGAAAAGCATTGAATATTGCAGAATTGAAGCGTGCCCCGCCGACAATATGAAGCGGTCGCGGTCGGGCCACAGGGAATCAGTGGGATCGTGTTTCATGACCCGGCTGTAGAGCACATGTGCCAGCGGTGCCAATGCCATCGCCGTACCTTGATGCCCGCTCTTGGCTGTCAGAGGAGCGTCCATGGCAAACCCACGGGCGATATTTACTGCAGCGGTGTCAAGAGCAGGAGTTAAGTGAGTTGGCACACTCTGACTGTAACCGCCAACAGCCTCAGCGAAGGAAGGCGAAACTCAGGCGGGAGGCAACAATGTGAAAGGAACTAGATGCCATGGTCCTTTGTCAACCCTGCAGTGTGCGAAAATTTGCCCATATTCAGTGAAATCAAGTTCACCTTTGACGAGTCGGTATGTGAACTTTCCGGGATCAACAGTAAAGGGACTGACGTTGCGTCCGATGATCGGATCATCTTCGCCTTCTCCTTGACGAAAAACCACTTCAAAAACTCCGGCGCCACTGTCGCCTGGTGCACAAAAAATCAGCGCCACGAGATGGGGATCAATGGTCAGTGGAACTGGCGCGGGCGCGGCCATTGAAAACATTGCGCCAGTGATATCAATACGCGTACTCGGACCTGGTGCCTGGCGGAGTTCAAAATTCTCAACAAAAAGGGCGGAAACAATTCGCATACCTGCGAGGGTAGCGACAGATCTAGCGAACTTGCTGCCCAGCGACCCAAACAGCTGCCACATCTAGGTCATCAGTGAGTGCTGTGATATCGGCACGACAGCCACTCATGATGACCCCTCGATCATTTTGGCGAAGGAGCCGACTGGGAGTGGCTGTGGCTGCTTGAAGCACCATGGGGAGAGGAACATCGGCTTGACGCACGCAGAACTTGATGGCATCAGGCATGGTGACCGTGCTACCTGCCAGGGTCCCATCGGCGAGGCGCGCCACGCCGTCA
Source organism: Actinomycetota bacterium (assembly GCA_005801025.1). Taxonomy (GTDB): domain Bacteria; phylum Actinomycetota; class Acidimicrobiia; order Acidimicrobiales; family Ilumatobacteraceae; genus Casp-actino8. The sequence continues at coordinate 2,281 of SYDZ01000196.1, read as the reverse complement.
ATCACCGACATTGTGATCTCCCCAGCGATACCCGATCGCCAGGCAACGGAATCTGTCACCAAAATCATCCCATCACTTTTGGCGGCGAAAGACAAACTGACAAGTTCAGATGAGACATGCACGCCATCGGCAATGATTGAAGCGCAGAGTTTCGGTTCAAGTAACGCCCAAGCCGCCAAACCTGGCTGGCGGTGATGGAGACCACTCATGGCGTTGAACAGATGCGTGACCAAAGATGCTCCGGTGGCGACCATGTCGTCAAACTGCTTGCGCGTCGGACGCGAGTGACCGATGGCGACGTTGGTTGAACGACTTATCGCCAAGGCACATGCCTCACTTGCCTGTGGCGATTCGGCTCCCATCGTCATGAGAACCACATCATCTAAGTTTGTCTCCAACCAAGACAAATCGGGATCACGAACAAACTCTCCACGATGTGCGCCATGAGCGGTTCCCAGAAACGGTCCTTCAAGATGAATGCCGATGATATTCGGCGCAAAACTGGAGCCTGCCTTCCAACGACGTATCGAATCCATGGCTGTGCGATAGCGCTTCAGCGGAGCACTCACCAAAGTCGGGCACCAACTTGTGACTCCTTGGTCAAGCAACAAGTTTTCCAGGCGATCCCAGGCTCGTTGATCACCATCATGTGCGGTTTTCCAGACATCCACATCGTCAATGCCATTGACTTGCAAGTCAACAAATCCTGGCACGACCATATGTTCAGTCGTGACTTTCTCATCAGCACCGACCGCAGTCACTGAGCGTATGTGACCATCACGGATTTCTACACACGCGCGATGAAAAGCCCCATCTGATAACAAAACACGCGATGAACTGACAAACGCCGAAGCCATGTCTCTATCCTGCCTCGCCCCAACAGCAAATCACAGGCATTGCTATGGCACAGTAAGTCCATGAGCATTCTGAACAATGAAGGGCAAACCTTGGGATACGGCGTGGTCGGCGCTCCACTTGGGACGGCAGGAATACCAGTCCTGATGTACCACGGCACGACGATGAACCGCAGCGCGTGGGATCTAGTCATCGGATCTATGCCAACGCAGCACACCTATATCCAAATTGATTTTCCCGGCTCCGGCGAATCCTCTCTGCCATCATCCCCGCTCTCAGTTCCAGGTCTAGTAGCAGATGCCCTAGTAGTCCTTGAGCACTTAGAAGTTGAAGAGTTTCATGTTGCGGGATTTTCCCTCGGTGCAGTCATCGCCGCAGGCACTGCCGCACTGGAGCCGAAAAGGGTCCGAAGCGCAACAATGTTGTGTGGCTGGAAGACTACTGACGCGCGTATGCGTCTGACTTTCGACCTGTGGAAGAGATTGATTGCAATTGATCCGGAACTATTTGCGAGATACGCCTTCGTTGACGGCTTTACCGCGACTACCCTGACTGCTCTTGAGCCAATGATTGAGGCGATTCTGCCAACAACCAGAGACTCCATAGCCCCTGGCTCGGAGGCCCATCTTGATCTTGACCTGACGATCGATATTTCGGATCTGTGCAACCAGATCGTCGCCCCCTGTTTAGTGATCAGCGGAAGTCAAGATCGCTGGGTGGACCCAAGCCACTGTCACGAACTGGCTGATGCAATCTCCGACTCAAGATTTATCTCCTTGCCGGCGGGACATTTGGTGATTCAAGAATTAGCAGGCGATGTAGCCCAACTGTTGAGCGCCCACATCTCCCGCGGGGCCTCAGCGTGAGTTCTTCCAAAGTTGACCCTCAACAATTTGCCGAACTCGCGACGAGCGCTCGTGAACGTTGGTCCAATTTTGGGAATTGGGAACGGATCTATTTTCCGTCCCTTGTGGGAGTTCAGGTTGAAGAATTGCGTGTTGACTATTGCCGCATGCGTCTGCCTTTTCGCGCCGAACTAGAACAACCCATGGGAGTCGTCCATGGGGGAGCGATAGCGACACTGATTGATGTCTGCGTTGTTCCCGCTATTGGCTCTGCATACGAAAACATCGTCACTTATTCGACCGTTGATCTCCACGTGCAATACCACCGAGCTTTAATTCAAGAAGACGCGGTGTGCCATGGGTGGGTCACTAAACGTGGCAGAAGCGTGATTTTCTGTGAAGCAGAAGTCATCGCTGCTAGCAGCGAGAGTGTCGTCGCCCGCGGATTTATGACATACAACATTTCACCCCAAAGAGTCGGAGATTCCTAAAACCTTGAGCGCATTGAGTCGCAGGAATTTTGGCCACACCTCAGCCTTGAAAGGTACATGTGGCATATCACCCATAATTCGTTCGTAGGT
>SYDZ01000195.1 GCA_005801025.1 Actinomycetota bacterium | reverse complement strand
TGATGGTGCGCGGAATGCGTTCTTTGATTAATCCCGAAACGGGTGGTTGTCCGTCTGTGCTGAACTGGACTCCCATGTCACCGGTGGTGAAATCCCCCAACCACTTCACATAGCGAACAGGCAGTGGCTTATCAAGGTCATACTTAACTTTGACCTCCTCGATCAACGCAGCACTCTTAGGATTATTGACGTCTCCAGCTAGCGGACCCAAGATATTGAAGAGCGGGTCGCCAAGCACATTCATTGCCCCGAAGGTGAGAGCACTCACCGACAAGAGCAACAAAATCGCCATGGCGACCCGCTGTATCCAAAACTTCACAGCGCCCTAACTACTGTCACGAAGTTCATTTTAACTATTTATCTCAGCTCATCCAAGTTGATGTAAATGCTGTCGTACCGTTGATGGCACAAGCTAACGCAACACCTTCGGGGGTCTTGACATCACATGTACCGTTGACGGCACTCGTAAACGAGTTAGCCCAAACGGTGTGCTGCAAGAAGATGTAGGTGTAAGCGTCATGGATGTTCTGACTGATTTGCTTTTGGATGCTTACCTCTTCGTCCACAGTCGCTGCTACTTGAGCCGCAAGCAACAACGTGTCCCGACTTTCGTCGCAATAACGAGGCCAGTTCAACGAAATGCCACCAATTGTGCGGCATAGCAACCAGACATTGTCGTTAGACGGTTGGTAAGCGCCAAATTGGCGCCATCCAACGACATTGTATTGGCCGAGGGCTGCTTGTTGAATGTGATCATCCTGAGCAAGCTCGTCGTTCACCACATTGAAACCGGCGGCATCCCAACTTGCGTTGAAGAGGTCCGTGATGCGTTGTCCAACAACGGAGGGTCCGGTGTACTGCCATTCCATATTGACCTTACCGTCAGTGCAGGTTGGTGAGCCATCTGCTGTCAAAAGGCCTTCGGCGCAGTACTCGGCAACAAGTGCCAACGCAGCTTCTGGATCGTCAGCTTCTTGCTTGATAGTGTCATCGTAATATGGACTCTCTGGCGTGAATCTCTGATCAGCCAAGCGAGCTTCGCCATTGCCGAATAACGTGTTGTATTCCAGGCGTGGCGTGGCGAAGGTGATTGCTTTGCGAACACGAATGTCGTCAAAAGGCGCATTCGCTGAGTTGATCATCAGGAAACTCTCTTCACCATTGTCATCAATGATGTTGAAAATACTCTCATCTTCGCGAAGTGCGGCTAATGACTCGGTCTCAGTGGTGTGCATTGCATCAAGTTCGCCGTTCTGGAGAAGCTCAAGGCGCGTTGCGGGATCAACCACAGGAATGATTTCAATTGCGTCAAGCCAAACATCTCCGCCCCACCAGTCATCGTTACGAACGAAGCGTGTGACTGAGTCCTGGGTTCGGCTCTCATACTTGAAAGGACCAGTTCCAACTGGTGCCTGGTTCAAAGTTGGGTCTTCGAGTGCCGCGGCCAACCATGTGGGTGAGGCGACATATCCCAACTGGGATCGCAATGCATGTGGGAACTGCAAGTTGGCATCCGCGAGGTGATAAATCAGGGTCAGATCGTCAACGATCTCGACAGCGTTTTCAGCCGGGTAAAACGGGCGAACCGCAAGTCCTACAAGAGGAGCCGCATACGCAGCATCAAAGTTGGCTTTAACAGCTGCCGAATTGAGAGGGGTTCCGTCATGGAACAGGATGTCAGGACGCAGGACGAGAGTCCAGTCCTTGAGATCATCGGAAGGTGTCAGCGACGCTGCCAAGTTTGGAACTACAGAACCGTCAGCTGCAAGAGCGGTCAACGTATCAAAGACCGCATTTCCCATGACGTAGGCGGAGACTGCAAACGCTGAACTAGTGGGGTTCAAGCCGTCAGTTTCGGCTTCAACTCCATAACGAAGTGTTCCGCCGGCAACGGGAGTCTCAGGCGCTTCGGTGGTGGGCGCTTCGCTGGTGGGCGTGTCGGTGGTGGGCGCTTCGGTCCCGTCGCTATCGCCACCGCATGAGGCGGCAAGGAAAGCAAAAGTTAGGCCTACTGCAACTGCAGCGCGATAACGCCGTGTTTTTGTGATCTGCATAAATTCCCCCTTATTCGTCATGGAAATCTCTTTTGAGACGCCCGTCACTTGCGAGGCTAGCACGACCCCGCCGATCTGTGATAACGGGTGCTCATGAATTGCCATATTTGACTTGCTCGACCGATTGATCACTCGCAATTGCTTTTTCGGCGGGGGATACACGAAACTGCAAGGATGACCAACGGACATCGGCGCAGACTTGGGGGACTGACGAGGGCCTTACCTCAGCGCTTAAATGCCAATAACCCTGACTTCCTGATCATTTCCCAACTGCACGATGGAGCGGTTTCCCAGAATCGACCGTGTTATCGCGATCCAAACAGCGGCTACAGCGTGTTTACTGCCCAGTTTTTGGCTGAACGCGGTTACTGCTGTGACAGTGGTTGCCGGCATTGCCCGTTTGAACCTCTACAATCATGAAAGAGGTTTCACGGTTTTCATCGGAGAAAAAGTATGACCACTAGCATGATGGCGAAATTTCGTGTGTCTGCGACAAGACCTCTGAAGTTGAGTGCAATCGCAACTGATGATGACCTGGGGTGGGATAAAAGTTCTCAAAAAGGTGAATTGGCGAAGGTAGTCGGAGAGATGGCCTTTGAGCAGCACCGTTTAATGGCTGAGGCCAAGCAGAGTCTGCTGATTGTTCTTCAGGGGCGAGACGCTTCCGGTAAAGATGGCTTAGTCCGACACGTGATGACCGGTATGAACCCTGCCGGAGTGCGAGTGACAAGTTTCAAAGTGCCAGCGGGCATCGAAAAGCAACACGATTATCTATGGCGTTGCCATGACTCGTGTCCTGCTCGGGGCGAGGTCGGCGTTTGGAACCGTAGCCATTACGAAGACATTTTGGTGCCGCGAGTCAAAAACCTTGTGGGCGAGGAAGTGTGGAAGAAGCGCTATCGACATATTCGCGATTTTGAGCAAATGCTGGTCGACGAGGGAACGCGAGTCCTTAAATTCTATTTGCATGTCTCGCATGATGTTCAGCGGCAAAGACTGCAAAAACGGATCGACAATCCGGAGCGGAGTTGGAAGCACGACCCGAGCGACCTGTCTGACCGAGAAATCTGGCCAAAGTCTGAGCAGGCCTATGAGGATGCTTTGCGAGAAACGTCGCGCCCACATGCCCCGTGGTACGTCATACCTGCTGATGTGAAATGGGTTCGAGATTTAGCGGTGGCAAAAATTATTCTGCAGACGTTGCAGGAAATGGACCCCAAAGTCCCAGTTCCTAGCAAGGACCTCAAAAAAATAGTCGTTCCGGAGTGAGCAAAGGTTTTCTACGGTGATCCGACTAATGGGGCGCAGCAAGGGTTGAGCGTCTACATTTGAAAAAGAAGAGACCACCTGGGCTCCTGACGCTCTGAAAGGCCGACGTGTCGAACCAACGTGAGATTATGACTTGGGAGATTTTCGGAGGGGCTTCGCGAGCGTTGGCGCAGATGGTTGCCGAAGACGGTTATGACCCAGACATGATTTTATCAATTGCCAGAGGCGGTCTTTTGATCGGTGGGGCTTTGGGATATTCGTTAGCAGTTAAAAATGTGTACACCATGAATGTGGAGTTCTATACGGGTGTCGATGAGCGACTAGAAGTTCCCCGCATTCTTCCACCCGCTCCCGACTTCGTGGACCTTGGTGATGCCAAGATTCTCATTGCTGATGATGTGGCCGATACTGGTCACACGTTGCGCAGCGTACAGAAATTCTGTGAAGGAAAAGTCGGTGAAGTGCGCACAGCTGTTCTCTATGAAAAGTCTCACTCTGTCGTGCAAGCAGATTACGTATGGAAGAAAACAGATCTGTGGATTAACTTCCCGTGGAGCGATCAAGATCCTTTTATCCTCCGCGAAGGTCATGTACGCGACGCCTGAGAAAAAATCTTTGGGACATTTGCTTCTGACGACTACGAATTTTAGCGCCCAGGGGCTCCTTGGCAGTATTCGTTGGTGTAGACCGAGGAAACATCGTCGGTAATCTCCACGCCTTGGGATGCATATATTGGTTGCAGAATATCGTAGAGATCTTGAACTTTTGTCTCATCAAAAGAGCAATACGTTCCATCTGGGCT
>SYDZ01000194.1 GCA_005801025.1 Actinomycetota bacterium | reverse complement strand
GATGAAGGTGTTTTCCTTCCCGCTCCCGACGATGTGAGTGTCTTTGTCGTGGATATCACTGATGGCCGACAAGCTATGTTGATCACCCATGAATTGCGTTCCGCTGGAATCTCTGCAGACCGGGCTTATCAAGGTCGAAGTATCAAGAGTCAAATGAAAGCAGCAGACCGCAGCGGTGCAGTTTTGGCAATCATCGTTGGTAGTGATGAAATTGAATCCTCTACCGCGATCATCCGACCACTGCGTTCTGACCAAGAGCAGTACACCGTCGCTCGCCATGACTTACTCCCCACATTAAAGAAAGCGCTTTCATGACAACGCCAGAAGACAAGACCTCAATCTGCCAAACCTCAATGCGCTCACACATGTGTGGTGATATACGCCGCAGTGAAATCACGCAGACTGTCACTGTCTGTGGTTGGGTAGCTAAAAGGCGCGAGCATGGTGACAGATTGGCCTTTGTTGACCTTCGCGATCACACTGGAATTATCCAATGCGTGATTGACAACGACGTTGACATTCGAAGTGAATATGTTGTTCGGATTTCCGGAGTCGTGCGTTCGCGACCACAAGGAACAATCAACAGCAATATCGCGACTGGCGAAGTAGAAATCGGTGATTGTGTTGTCGAAGTTCTTCGTTCGGCTGAGACCCCACCATTTCCAGTTGACGCACGCGCCGATGACGTCGATGAAAATGTGCGCCTGCAATATCGCTACATTGACATTCGCAGAGAGCGTATGCAACGCAATTTGCGGACACGAGCCAAAGTCAACTCTGCTGTCAGGGCTTCTATGGAACGTCAAGGTTTTGTTGAGGTTGAGACTCCGATGCTGGTGCCGTCAACACCCGAGGGTGCTCGGGAGTTCCTAGTTCCCTCACGTAAAGAACCAGGCTCCTTTTATGCTCTCCCGCAGAGCCCACAGTTGTTCAAGCAATTACTGATGGTTGCGGGAATTGATCGCTACTACCAGATAGCACGTTGTTTGCGTGACGAGGATTTGCGAGCCGATCGCCAATATGAGTTCATGCAGTTGGATGCGGAAATGAGTTTCGTCAATCAAGATGATGTTCTTGAGGCAATTGGCGAGGCGGTAATTTGCGCAGCCGAAGCCGTCACTGGAGTTCGACCCGACCCTATTGAACGAATGACGTGGCGACAGGCCATGGAGCGATTTGGTGTCGATAAGCCCGATCTTCGCTTCGGTATGGAATTGATAGACCTCACCACCGTATTCGCCGGTACCGAATTTAAGGCCTTCGCTGGAGCGGCCTCAATCAAAGGCTTACGCGTTGAGGGCAAGGCAGAGGAATTCGGTCGCAATAAACTTGACGCCCTCACCGATCGGGCGAAGAAAATCGGCGCCAAGGGACTGGTTTGGATGAAGGTTGCAGCAGATGGAACCTTGGAATCTCCTGTTGTGAAATTCCTCTCTGCTATTGAGCAATCAGCGGTACTCGCGGCGCTCCAGGGTGCTGCCGGGGACTTGTTATTGATCGTTGCTGATGAATGGGAAGTGACTTGCGAAGTTCTCGGGCAATTGCGTAACGATCTTGGCCGTCCCCCTGTACACCAGGGTCCCTACCGCTATGTCTGGGTAACAGAATTTCCACTTTTCGTGGGGATCAACAAAGAGACTGGTCAACCCAAGCCTGGGCACCATCCTTTCTGCCAGCCTCATCCAGATGACTTGCATATGTTTGAGTCGGATCCGATGTCTGTGCGATCAATGGCATACGACCTAGTGCTCAATGGTTGGGAATTGGGGTCGGGGTCCATTCGAATTCACGAACCTGATATGCAACGGCGAGTTTTCACCGCTCTCGGCATCGGTGAAGAAGAAGCGAATCGTAAGTTTGGATTTTTCCTTAAGCCCTTCACCTATGGTGCCCCACCCCACGGAGGTTTCGCCTTCGGACTCGACCGCCTCGTTGCTATTTTGGCTGGGGAAGACAATATTCGTGAAGTCATCGCATTCCCCAAGACACAAAGTGGGCAGGATCCGATGACCAACGCTCCGACTCGCGCCGAGCCGAAACAACTTGAAGAACTAGGCATCCGGGTACTGCCTCCACAGGCCTGACATGCCCACTGAGAAATTCCGCGCTGGAGTAGTGATTGCGATCCGTCGCGAGAACGGCGATCTGATGTGCTTCCAACGTTCGGATGTGCTTGATTCTTGGCAACTGCCGCAAGGAGGAATAGACGTAGGTGAATCACCCGTCGAGGCGGCCTGGCGTGAATTGACAGAAGAAACTGGGCTGACACGTGGCGATGTTCATTTAGTCAGCGAACTACCTGAGTGGATCACCTATGAATATCCCACATCAGTTCGTCAGGCAATGCCCGATGGTGGCAAGCGCCTTGGACAGACGCAAAAGTGGTTCCTATTCGGTCTTCTTGATGAGCCACATATTGAGCCGAAACCAGACGGAGTGGAATTTGTTGGCTGGCAATGGATGGATCCTCACCATCTGCTACATCATGTCGTGAACTTTCGACAAGATTCCTACAGTCGTGCTTTTTCTAGATTGCTTCCATGAGCGATCTCTTTAGCGCTGCAGCCAAGGAGCAACTTGCATCCCAGGCCCCGTTGGCGGCACGGTTGCGACCGCGCACGATTGACGATGTTGTCGGTCAAGAGCATTTGTTAGGAGTCGGTCGACCACTGCGCATACTTGTTGAACAGGACAAACTCAGTAGCGCCATCTTTTGGGGTCCACCTGGAACCGGCAAAACGACTGTGGCG
>SYDZ01000193.1 GCA_005801025.1 Actinomycetota bacterium | reverse complement strand
CGTTCGTAGGTTAAACCCATCGGCCAATAGCCGGCGTACAGCACCCGATCAGACCCTCGGGAGTTGGCGTAATCAATAATCCGCGGATCGTAGTGCTGTGGCGCAAAAGCGCTCGTTGAATAATAAAGGTTGGGCCACTTGAGCATCAGTTTCACCGCTAACTCGGTCCACGGTTGACAACCATGGCGGGTCACAATCTTCAATTCCGGAAAGTCATAACAAACAATGTCTAAGAGCTCAACATGCTGGCACATACTCGGCACACGAGGACCAGGGATGCCAGCACAAATGAAAATCGGGATACCTAACTCGGCACAGACAGAGTAAATCGGATACCAGCGAGCGTGATCAATTGGAACCTGTGGCGTGCAACCCGCTGGAAAAGTACCAACTGCCTTCAGACCGAATTCTTCATAGAGTCGGCGGATTTTGCGCACCTCATTGAGACCATTATTGGCATCAGCACTGCATGAGGGAATGAACCGTTCCGGGAACTGTGACAATGCGCGAATGCCAGGTTCACCTTCGATGCCAATCATTGAGCGTTCAATGCCGAAGTGGTCCATGGTATTGATTGCTACTTCCACTGGATCAATATCGGCGCTCAGAGCACCAGGGACATTGTGCTTAAAAAGGTACTCAACTGGAAACATCGTGTCTTTACTCTCTTGATCACGAATGTTGCCCCGAAAGAACTCATAGAGACGACGCGGGTCCGGGTCAGGAAACCCCATCATCGTCTCAATAATTCCGAGGCCCTGCAAGCCAACGACGGGCATCGTTGATTCAAACGAGGTCATCTCATAAGCCTAAAAATTTGACGACATTATGGTGCATGATTTTTCTGATGTCAGCATCGTTGAAGCCATGTAAATCATGGATAAACGCCGTTGGCACCTCAAGTCCCTCAGCATGTGGGAAATCGCTACCAAACATCAATTTCTCCACTCCGATTGTCTCGGCCAACAACACGATGTCATCCTCGTAGAAAGGAGCCACCCACACATGCTCACAGAAATCTTCAACGGGATCTTTGCCAAACATGAAAGGCTGCTGAGAGTAGGCCTTCTTTAATTTTTTGATCAGATTGGGCACCCACTCAGCTCCAGCCTCAATCGATGACACACGTAGTTTTGGATGCCGTGTAAACACACCGTGACTGACCAATATGGCGAACATGTCAAAGGGGGCGCGATCACTGGTCATGACTCGCATCGGTGAGCTTTTGAAAGCTTCGAATTCGCCGCCAGGCTCCCAGTCATCGATGTACTTTCCGTATCCAGCATCACCCGAGTGAAAAGCAACCGAGACGTTGGCTTCGGCTAAACGCGCCCAAAATGGATCAAAGATTTTGTCGCCAGGTGAACGAGTTCCACCTGCCGGATTAATCGCAGGGGAGGTGCGCATCACGATTACTTTGACACCGTGAGCGATCGCCCAGTCAGCTTCTTTCACTGCCCACTCTGGGTCCGCCAAGGTGAAGTACGGAGCTGCAAAAATTTTCCCCTGGTAGGCGAATCCCCAGTCCTCAAGTAGCCAACGATTGAACGCCGAAAAGGCAGCGCATAAGGCTGGAACATCGAAACGCAAGGACTCCTCCATGCCCACAGCCAAGGTTGGAAAGAACATTGCCCCTTCGAGACCTTGGTGAGCCATGAGTGCGATACGCACATCTCGATCACGGTATGCGGGGCTGATCGGATCAAGTTCTCCAAACATCACGCGCATATCGCCACCGGCGACCTTGCCACGAAAATATGCGTCAAGAGCACCCGGCTTGGAAACAGGATTAAAGGTGGGGTTAGGAATAAAGCGATTGATTCGCCCGCCGACAAGAAGGCGTTTACGACCATCAATTTCCGCCCACTGCATGCAGCGCTTCGCCATGGAAGGTTCGATGTGGCGCGTGAAGGCATCCTCTGCCTCGTAATAGTGATTATCGGCGTCAAAAGCCGCGAATCCTATGTCCACTTTGGCGACGCTGGTAGTCGTAGTGGTGACTGTCATTATTTTCTCCAGTGATGAGTGACCGTAGCTTCTGACCCTTCGTCAGAAACCCCTTTGAGCCTATATCGGGGACTGTCAACACAGGTACTCTCAGAGTATGTGTGGACGTTTCACATCGATCACAGGCCCTGCTGAGGTTGCCTCTTTTTTCTCCGCAGAGGAACCCAATCCGAATCTCTTTGGCGATTTTGCTCCCAACTACAACGTCGCCCCGACGACACGGATTATGGCAATCGCTCATGATCAACTGGGGGCGCGCCGGGTCGGCTTATTTCAATGGGGACTCGTCCCGTCGTGGGCCAAGGCGCTTCCCACATCTCAGCCTCTGATCAATGCCAGATCTGAAACCGCCCACGAGAAGCCATCATTTCGAGAGTCTCTGCCACATAGACGTTGCCTGATAGCAGTTGATGGTTTCTTTGAATGGCGCACCGTCGGTGTCGCCACTACTCAGCCACCTGCAACTAAACAACCCGTCTACGTCACTCGTCGTGACGGGCATCTTCTCGCGCTTGCTGGGCTTTGGGCGACGTGGCGTGATACGAGTGACCCGTCTCCATCACCATGGCTCCACTCATGTTGCATCTTGACGACGTCCGCAAATGCCACGATGTCTCCAATTCATGATCGCATGCCAGTGATTTTGGAATCTCAGGATTGGTCTGCTTGGCTGAACACTGGCAGTACGTCTCAGCCTGCAACATCTATGGCAGAGATTGTCAAACTGATGAAACCAGCTGATGCATCAATCTTAAGCGCTGCCGCCGTTGGCACGGCCGTGAACTCGATACGGAATAACTCGGCCGATCTTTTACTGCCAGTGATCTAAATCAACAGACCTCAGAGCGACCAGCATGTCGCAGGGCTGAGCGAATAGCGTCAGCAGCAGCATCCATCGAACTCCGATCAATTGATGGCGCCGCATTAGCGAATGACAACTGCGACATACTCTGCGTGGGTATGACATGGATGTGCGTGTGCGGTACCTCATAACCAGCGATGATCACTCCGACCCGCTCACAGCCAAAGGCCTCTTGCAAGGCCACACCAATCACTCGGGTGACCTCAAAAAGATGAGCGATCACATCTGAGTCTGCATCCACCCAATGATCCACCTCTTGAATAGGCACCACAAGACAGTGTCCGTGCGCCATCGGATTGATAGACAGGAAGACAACGCACTGCTCATCTCTCCAAACAAATGTTCCAGGAATCTCGCCCCCGATAATGCGTGTAAAAATTGTTGG
>SYDZ01000192.1 GCA_005801025.1 Actinomycetota bacterium | reverse complement strand
GATTCGCTTGGTAGTCAAGCCCAAGCCGCTGGAGCCAAAGCGCGCGAATTAGCCAAGGATGATGTGGGTGGTGGCATTTTCGGTCAAATGAAAAAGGACCTTGCCAAAGCCAAGGAACAACCAAAGGCAGGCCCCAAGCCAATCGTGAGCAAGCGCGTCACCCCGCCCAAGGGTGGGTCAACTCCGGCTAAAGGTAAGGCCACGCCACCTAATCGTCCGAAACCGTCGGGCACGTCACGCCATCCCAAGCCGCCACGCGGCTGATCATACCCTCACTCAATCGATCTCACGTCAGAAAAGAAAGCAGGAATCCCATGGAATGGGTAGAAACAACCGGTAAGTCCATTGAAGAAGCCAAGAGCGTTGCACTCGATCGCCTCGGTGTTGCAGACGAAGAAGCCGAATTTGAAATCTTAGAAGAGCCGAAAGCGGGACTCTTCGGGCGCACTCGAGGAGAGGCTCGAGTGCGTGCTCGAGTCAAGCCACGTATTCCACGGGCCAAAGTCGAACGCCGTGACCGTCGTCCACGCAAGGATGACACCCCGTCCACGCAAGGAGCACCCCGTGCCCCTCGTGCAAAACAACCACGTCAACAGGAGAAGAAAATGAGCGATAGCAGCGAAAACAACGATCGACCTCGCCGGGAACGACCAGAAGGTCCCCCAGCCGACCCAGCACAGGTAGCTGCAGAGGCCAAGAAGTTCCTGATTGGTTTAGCGGCCTCTTTGGGCACCACTGGTGAGACAGCGGTGAATATTGATGGTAACGACATCGAAGTCCAGTTAAACGGTAGCGATCTCGGTCTCCTAGTTGGCCCACGTGGCAGCACTCTGCAGGCGGTTCAGGACATTACTCGCGTTGTTAGCCAGCGGCGCATGGGCGATCATGACACCCGTTTACGCATTGATATCGGGGGTTATCGGGCCAAGCGCAAAGAAGCGTTGAGCCGTTTCGTGATCCAAGTCGCCGATGAAGTCGTGGCCAGTGGTTCAGCACGTGCTTTGGAAGCGATGCCGTCCCCAGATCGCAAGATCGTCCACGATGCATTGACTGGACGCACGGATATCGCGACTCATTCTGAAGGCGAAGATCCCAATCGGCGTGTTGTGATCTCCCCCGCAGCAGCAACTCCTGCTGAATAGTCCACTCAGCGTAAGGTGGGGCTAATGTCCTCGGCCCCTGCCTTAAGTCCAGAAAATCGAAAGAAGTTGTTGGATGCGCTGGGTGATGCCCAGCGCATCGGGATGTTGGGGGACAGACCACTTGAACAGGTGATTGAACATTCCATGGGCTTTGCTGAGGCTCTCAACGGCAAGGTCAACACCGTGATTGATCTTGGGTCTGGGGGTGGAGACCCAGGCCTAGTGATTGCCTTGGCTTGCCCAGATATCCACGTGACTCTGGTTGATCGTCGATCCAAGCGCACAGACCTGCTTGTTCGCCTCGTGGGACGATTAGGAATGCAAGCTCAGGTGGAGGTTATTGAGGCCGATGTGGCTGATCTCCCCAGTCGTTTCCCGGGTCGAACCTGGGCGGCGGTGACCTCTCGTGGGTTTGGCTCTCCGGCTTATACAGCACAGCATGCTGGTCCCCTTTTGCTTCCGGGTGGGTTGTTTGCGGTCAGTGAACCACCAGAGGGGAATGGATCTCGCTGGATTGACCCGACTGTTGTGATGCACGGATTCAATCTCCAAGAGGTGCGCTTCGGTGTCGCCGTGCTGGTGAAGACATAGCGCTGATCAAGACGCAGTGTTCCACGTGGAACCTGTACGAATGATTCCGTGCTGAGAGTTGGTCAGTGTTCCACGTGGAACACAACGGCTATCCCTGTAGGCATCACATCCTTCAGGTACGATTTGATCGTTCGTCCTTTGAGTGTTGAGGAAAACCCGTCATGACCGAATCTCCTGTTTCCCCACATCGTTCGCTCCCTCGAGTGATTGCAATCGCCAACCAAAAGGGCGGCGTGGGCAAAACCACAACTTCAGTGAACGTGTCGGCCTGTTTGGCTGAATTGGGCTTTCGAACCCTTCTGATTGACCTTGATCCCCAAGGAAACGCCTCCTCAGGCGTGGGTATTGAAACCCGAGGCATAGAAACTTCGATTTACGATGTCCTTCTCAACGGTGCGGCGATGGAGGACTGCGTTGAGCCAGCCTCGGTCAAGAACCTGTTCGTGGCGCCAGCAAATCTTGATCTGGCTGGAGCAGAAATAGAACTGGTGAATGAAATGGCCCGCGAACACCGCCTCAAGCGGGCAATAGACCAGGAACTTGATCGGTATGACTACATCATTATCGACTGCCCACCTTCGCTCGGCCTCTTGACAGTGAATGCTCTCGTGGCGGCTCGCGAGGTGCTAGTCCCCATTCAATGCGAATATTACGCCCTTGAGGGATTAGGGCAGCTTTTGCGAAATGTGGATAAGGTGAAGAAGAATCTCAATCAAGAACTCCAGATCAGCACCATCGTTTGCGTGATGTACGACGCTCGGACCAAGTTATCTAAGGCTGTTGTTGAACAAGTGCGCGAGCACTTCGGCGACAAGGTCTGCAACACCATGGTCCCCCGTGATGTCCGGCTATCTGAGGCACCAAGTCATCATCAGCCCATCAACCAGTACGACCCATCGTCGAAAGGCTACATTGCCTATCTCTCAGTGGCAAAGGAGGTATCTGGTGGCACGTCGCCCAGGACTCGGTAAAGGACTTGACGCTCTCATCCCGAGTGGGTTCGGGGATTCGAGCACGGGTAGCGCGCAGGCTGAAATTGGTTTGGTAGACATCCTGATAGGGGATCTATCTCCTAATCCGCATCAACCGCGAGTGCATTTTGATGAGGAATCATTGACTGAATTGTCTGCCTCAATACGGGAGATCGGTGTCCTTCAACCACTCCTGGTGCGTCTGCTAGCGGATGGTTCCTACCAACTTATTGCTGGTGAGCGCCGTCTCCGAGCAGCCAAGCGTGCGGGACTGACAAGCGTCCCAGCGATTGTAAAGACCACAGATGATATGTCCTCGGTTGAACAGGCACTGGTAGAAAACCTCCATCGACAAGACCTTGCCCCGTTAGAGGAAGCCTCGGCCTATCAACAACTGATTGACGATTTCTCTTTAACTCACGATGCAGTGGCTAGGCGAGTCGGCAAAAGCCGAAGTTCAATTTCCAATTCTTTGCGACTTCTTGGACTCCCAGCAGCAATTCAGGCATTTTTAGCCGATGGCAAGTTGTCAGCTGGACACGCCAAAGCGCTTCTTGGAACGCCGGATCGAGCATTCCAAGAACAGTTAGCGCGGCGAGCCGTCAGCGAAGGGTGGTCGGTTCGAGCCGTGGAAGAGGCAATTCGTGATCGCGGCGGTGAAGTTGATCCGCGGGAGGGCGGCAAGCCAGGAACGGGGACTTCAGGAACAGATACTGAAACTAAGCCCCGCAAACTTCCTCCTGCTGGACTTCTGGAACTTGAAGCCTTAATCTCGGAATATCTTCAGACGCGGGTGTCAGTCAAGATGAGCGCTAAAAAGGGCGCAATCACTGTCGAATTCGCAGGTCTTGAGGATCTCGAGCGCTTGTATTATCTGATGGTCGGCGTACAGCCCTCAGATTAGAAAAAGTCTCAACAAGTTGTTGAGACTTTGAGTGCCAGGATAACCCTCTAGTCGCGCGAGAAGGTTTCGCACAAGGTGGGGAAAAGTCTGTGGATAACTCTGCAATATGGCTCTTTTTAAGGAGCCCAGGCCAATAACGCTAAGAAAATTGCCTCGGCGATCCGGGCGTTTTTTGACAGTATGACCTCCACAGGGCCCAAAGTCACTAAAACTGCTGGCATTTTTGTTTCCCGCAATATCGGTAAGCGCATTCCCTCAATGGCAATGCCAGGGACCACATCGCGCAAGTGTCTTTCCATTAACAGTGCTAGCGAACGTCCGCCCGCGGATTCAAAAGAGGGAACTGCATAATAAGAAATGCGCGATTCACGTTCGGGTGAAGATTCAAAACCCACGTACACATCAGCTCCGAGAAGATTGGCAGTTTGACTTTGCTCCGTGGAGTCGCCGTGAGGTAACTCAATGAGCATTGCTCCGTGTTTTCGCAATGCCCCGTTGAGGGCTTCGCGTAATTCGTCAAAATCGCCAAACTGACCGACAGCGACGCGCCGCCCGACTAACGGCTGACCGTAACGCGCTTCTTCAGCGTCGCGAACAAAGGCGATACCAGGACCATCACCGGACATTCGCGATAGACGCCGTAAAACGTTGACCGTATCTTGATGGCAAACGCCGTCAACTTCAAGACCAGCGTTTAACTGAAAGTGATTTAATGCACGATCAAGTTTCTGACCGAAAATTCCGTCAATGCGTCCGCAATCGAAACCCAAACGAGACAAGATCCTTTGCAATTCTGTGACATCATCGCCTCGTAAGTTGGGGCTTCGCAGCACAAGCGGCCGATCACCTAGATTCCACCATGCTTCCAATAAAGCAGTCCACGTATCTTCATCGCATAGACCAGTGACGGGGAGACCACTCTCTGTTTGAAAAGCACTCACGGCCTGTTGCGTCTGCGCGCAGTACATATCATCAGACATTTTGTTTGCTGGCAAATAGCCCGCAACACCGAGGCGCCGTTGTAGTTGACGAACAGCCTCACCCGAATCTCCGGGAGCTAGAGACATCAGACGAGAAATTCATCCAGCTCCGAAAGAAGCTGTCCTTTGCCTTTTGCACCCACGAGCCGCTTGACGATTTCGCCATCTTTGAAAACCAACAATGTTGGAATACTCATCACTCCGTAACGCTGTGCGATATCGCCATACTCATCAACATTGAGTTTGGCAATGGTCACTTGTCCAGCTTTTTCAGAAGCGATTTCACCAAGGATGGGCGCGATCATCTTGCATGGTCCGCACCATTCAGCCCAAAAGTCAACAACTATTGGGGTTATTGATGAGTTGACTGTTTCATCAAAGGTTCCAGAAGTGAGTGTCACGATGCCGTCAGCCATGTCGCGTCCTTTCATTGTTGTTGCGAGAGAATAGATCTTACCGCGATTGGCTCAGTGCTGCTGTTCAAGCCAACGCTCGGCGTCAAGGGCTGCCATACAACCTGATCCAGCAGCAGTAATCGCTTGACGATAGACGTGATCTTTGACATCTCCGCAGGCAAAGACTCCAGGAATATTGGTATATGTGCTGTCTGGTCGAGTGATGAGATATCCACTGTCTTCCATGTCGATCACACCCTTAAAGACATCCGTGTTCGGGCGATGTCCAATAGCGATAAACAATCCAGCAACAGCCAAACTACTGCGCTCAGCGGTCACAGTGTTCTGCAGTGAAATTGATTCAAGTTGATCCTTACCGACAATTTCAGTGACAGCGGTGTTCCACAACATTTCAATCTTCGGATTATTGAGAGCGCGGTCTTGCATAATTTTGCTCGCCCGTAACGAATCTCGTCGATGAATGAGCGTCACTTTTGAGGCGAATTTTGTGAGAAAGTTTGCTTCCTCAATGGCTGAATCTCCGCCACCGACGACAGCGATTTCCTTACCTCGGAAAAAGAATCCATCACATGTTGCACAGGTTGAAACACCGTGTCCTATCAGGCGTTCTTCAGCTTCTAGACCGAGCATTAAACTTTGTGCGCCAGTAGAAATAATCACCGCATCAGCTGTGAAAACTTGATTGCGAACATGAACTTTGAGCGGGCGTTCGCCGAACTCAATTGAAGTCACCCGGCCCGATAAAAATGTGGCCCCAAAGCGCGCAGCCTGATCTCTAAATCGCATCATCAATTCGGGGCCCATAATGCCTTCGGGAAATCCAGGAAAGTTTTCAACGTCTGTTGTCAGCATCAGTTGCCCACCAGGTTGATCGCTCGTGCTACTCGGCTCACCTTCAATAACAAACGGAACAAGATTGGCGCGTGCGGCATAGATGGCCGCAGTCAATCCAGCGGGACCCGAACCAATAATGATGAGATGGTGATGTGTGGACACTTACACGCCTTCTTTGCGTTGACGCTTGATCATCAAGATGGTCCCGCTGAGAATTAATAAAGAACCCAGGATCAGGTGGGACATCCATACCGCCGTATCGTGATCAAAGGGCCACTCAAGAAGATTGATGAGTCCGCGCGAAAGTCCAACCAAGAGCAACACAAGGGCCATCATTCCGAGGAAAGCAATCAATATTCCGAACACCAAACCACGGGCGATCATGACGATTGGCTTGGTCGTACGGTTGCGAACCTTGTCAATGCTCTTGACAATTGTCTGCGTGAATTCCGCAGCCCAATTTGGGTCGGTGAGTGGGTTGCCAGCCATGGGGTTGAGGCTAGCCACGAACCTGAGTTAAGGCACGATTTTCGCCAGCAGAGTGCAGTCACTGAGGCGATAAACAGCGATTCCTTGGGTCACATCAAAGTGAATTTCTGCTGGTTGATCTGCAAATATGGAAATTGGCGACCCGACAGCAACTGCTGGTCGTAGATCATCCACACACTGGGCGTTGATGACGGTTGGGGGCACTGCGCCTAGCGCGAGCCATTCGTCGAGCAGTGTTTGCAGTTCGCTCTCATTACTGATGGCCTGAAACGATGAAGGGTCAGCCTTTGCGCCGACACCTGTGGTCTCTGGAGCTGTCGCATCGGCCGTCGGCGTAGCGCTCTCGGGCGTAGCGTTGTCTACTGCAAGACTGTCGCTTGCAAGACTGACGCTTGACGAAAACTGGTCAGCCTGTTCAGAGGGCGAATTTTGATTGATCGCTACGCCAACAATGGCCACGAAGGCCGCGGCCGCGGCCAGTGACCCAACGTAGACAACAAAACGCCGCCGTCGTTGACCAACAACCTGCCCACGCGAGCTTGAGAAAATTGCCTCCACCGCTGTGCTGATCGTTGTTTGATCGACAACCACAGCCGATGACTGCAAGCGCCGGCGTTGCTCGGCGAATTGTGACATTCGTGTGTGCACCGCCAAACGAAACTCTTCAGGGACTTGGTTCAGGGTCATTTCTGCGTCAAGACACAGACTTGCGAGGCCGTCAATATATTCTGGACTGCCGGGGTTAATGGTGTTGAGGTCGTCGTTCATGAAGGGCTTTCGCTGTCTGGTGTTGGACGTTCGGCGCTGGGGTTTTGGTTCCCAAGAATCTCCGCTAGCCGTCCTCGGCCGCGAGCGATACGTGAACGTACCGTGCCAATGGGGACATCAAGGATGTGGCTAATTTCTTCGTAATCCAAATCGGCTACATCGCGAAGTACCAGCGCAACACGGTATTCCTCGGGGATGAGAGCCAAAGCCGAGGAGAGTTCATCGTGGGTCTCAATGTGTGAAAATTGATCCTCGGACCTCTGATCAGCGATATCGGTGGTTTCTTTGTTGTCTTGCCTGAGCAGTGTGAGTGGGCGTCGCCGTCGTCGTCGCAATTCGTCCAGGGCGGCATTGGTGGCGATGCGATAAGCCCAAGTTGAAAAAGCCGAACGCTCATCAAATGAAGAAAAGTTTTTGACAATCGCTATCATCGCGTTTTGGGTTGCGTCATCTGCGTCAGATTCGTTGCTCAAAATCCGCCAACATACGGCGTGCATCATCGAGTAGTTATCTCGCAACAATTGTTCAAGGGGCGCCATGGTCCTATTTTTCAGGGAGCGTTGATGATGCTGATTTCACTGATATCGCCTCGGTATGGGTTTCTGTTGCTACACAGGCCACTGGCGCCAACTTTTTTGAGATAAACCAAAACATATTGGCTTGGTGCGCTAAATGTAGCCGAGATCGTCGAACCACTTTCGTCAGTGCCTTCCCAGATCGGCGAACCCCATAGTGCTAGATCATCACTATTCGTGTTTGCGGCGTAGACCTCGGCTTGCCAATCTCTGCCAAGAATCCCAATTTGTAGTTCGGCCATTGCCGAAGCGCTGATTTGCACGACCACTCCAACACCACTTTTACTGCCAAAAGTTGAAGATTGGTAGCAATCAGTTGACCATGCGGTGCTCAAGTCACCGTCGGTGATGTTTGCTAGCAGGTCGGGGTTTTCCTCGCCGTCATCACCTTGGGGGTCAAATGACTGAAACCCCGTGATTTTGATGGGGTCAGTGTTTGTTATCAAGTCGGCCAACGTTGTGGCGGGGGCAACTACTTTCGGGTCACCACTATCAAGAATCCGAGGAATGATCAGCAAGGCCAGGAGCACAGAGACGACGATGCCACCGATCAACAATGGGGATGGTCTCCGCTTCTTCAGCTCGCTTGGTGAAGGCGTCGGCCTTTTTTCTTGTGGTGACTGAGACGGGTTGCTGGGGGTCGGCGTGCGGATTGTGCCCGTCGGCGTATGGTTTTTCGGGCGAATCACTTTGCCGGGTGTTGGAGTGCGATCGCGCTCGGTCCGAGGCGCACCTGTTGTAGGTTGGGATTTGCGGGCATTGATGACTTTTTGAATTGCTTCGCCGGCTTCTCGGGCATTGGCGTAGCGATCTTCTGGTTCGCGGGCCAAGAGTTTGTGAATAATTGTGGTCACCTTAGGGTCCACATCTGGTCGCAAGGTGGACAGGTCTGTGGGATCGCGATGCAAGCGAGCGAGAGCGGTATCTGTGTCATTTTTGCCGACAAAGGGCACCTTGCCAACGAGGCATTCGTAGAGCACTAACCCCAGTGAGTACAGATCGGCGCGCCCATCCAATTGATCGCCGCGAACTTGTTCAGGTGAGAGGTACTTCGCCGTGCCCATCATGATGTTTTCACTCGTGAGATCTTCATCACCATCTAAAATTTTTGCGATCCCAAAATCGGTGAGTAGTACTTCATTTCGTTTACTGATAAGGATGTTCCCTGGCTTGACATCACGGTGAATGAGGTCCTGCTGATGGGCAGCGTTCAGAGCAGCGAGTACATAGAGTCCGATGTGTAAGACCTTGCTGACGCTCAATGTTTGATCATGATCTAGTTCTTCTCGAAGGGACCGCCCGTCAATGAAGGCCATGATGACTGCTAAGCGACCGTCATCTTCAATCGCATCATGAACGGTCACGATGCTGCTGTGATCCAACTTTGCCGCAGCAATTGCTTCGCGCCGGAAACGCTGAGAAAGCGTTGATTCATTGGCTAAATGTGGCTTGAGAAGCTTGACGGCTACGATACGTCCAAGCTGTAAATCGGTGGCCCGCCAGACGTCAGCCATGCCACCATGAGCACGAATTTCCTCAAGGCGATAGCGACCCGCGAGAACAGTTCCAGGTTGCGGGCTTGAGGGGTGAGAGGACGAAGACATACTTGACTGGTAACGATAGTTCTCACGACCAGTCCCTCAAGGTAATACCAAGATTGAGCAAGATCTCAGCATGGTGAGAGCGTTGCTATGGGTTTTCGAAGTAGGTAACGCCGATAGTTCCGCGTCCAGCATGCGAACCAACGACCGCACCAATTTCACCGACAATGATTTCACCTTCATAGACGGTCTTCAGTTGAGCCAAGAACGCATCAACATCTGAACTTGCAGCGGTGAGAACCGACAACTGACTGATGCCAGGGTGGATCATTGCTTCACGAACTTTGTCAACAAGAAAAGTCAAAGCCTTTGAGCGAGTGCGGACCTTGCCGCCCTCTTGGACGCTGCCGTCGCGCACCTCAATGATGGGTTTCACTGAAAGCACAGATCCCAGCATTGCCTTGGCCCCGCCGATGCGACCGCCTTTGCGGAGATTTTCGAGGGTGTCCAGTGCTCCCCACACCTTGCTGCGGCTCGCAAGATCGCGAGCCATGGCTTCAACTTCGTCGATCGTGGCGCCACCTTGAGCCGCACGGGCACAGGCGATCACGATTG